>DLBP01000078.1:0-852 GCA_002480165.1 Proteobacteria bacterium UBA7821
TACTGAAGATCAATGGCTTTTCGTCGGCCATCGCAGGTAACAATGCGCGTCCAGCGGTGACATTAATTGATAACCATGTTGATTACTGGATCGTTGAAGTCTCTAGTTTTCAGTTGCACTACTCAGCTGATTTTTCTCCAGATGTGGGTCTGCTATTGAATATCAGCGTTGATCACCAAGATTGGCACCAATCGATGCTGCACTACATTAACAGTAAAATAAAATGTATCAATCGAGCAAGTTGCGCGATTGTGTATCGACCGATTTTATCCAACACGCCGATTAAGAATACCAAACTAATCAGTTTCGATGATGATAACCCAAGTGCCGATTGGACTACCATTAATCAACAGATCTATGCCGCTGGGAAGCCCATCACAGGTGTCATTCACATGCCAATTCAACGTCTGAATCTGCTCGCAGCCTTTGCAACGATTCATGCCCTGGTTGATCAGCCAGTGGTTGAGGTCTATCAGCCCAAGCTACCATACAGGCTTGCGCTTACTGCCGTAATCAATGACTGTTATTGGTATAACGATTCAAAGGCGACGAACATCGCTGCTATGCAGGCTGCTTTGCAGACAATCAATCACATTCATAGCCAGCCGATTGTTGTCTTAATTTTAGGAGGGTTTGCAAAATGTGAGTCCATACCCGAAATCGACGACACGCTTTTTCAAATAGTTAAGTGTGTTATTGCCTTTGGTCAGGCAGCTGATTGGATATCTCACTGGGTTCCAAAGTCGACTCAAGTGGTTCGATGTGAGCATCTGATCGATACAATGACAATTGCTGATCGACAGTCACATGATGCCGATGTTGTACTATTCTCGCCAGCTTGTGCAAGCTTTG
>DLBP01000078.1:1153-5324 GCA_002480165.1 Proteobacteria bacterium UBA7821
CTCGCCAGCTTGTGCAAGCTTTGACCAATACACGTCATACCTCGAACGCGGTCGCCATTTTGATGAATTACTTAGGAATATCAGTGAAACAGTTTCGTGTTGATTATCCACTGCTATTGTTTGTGGTCTGTGTCAGTCTGTTTGGCTGGATTATGGTTACAACCAGTTCAATGACAAGCGGGTTAAACATTCATGGTTCTGCTTATTACTTTAGCATTAGACAGCTTGTTCATATCGTGATCATGCTGTCTTTACTCGTCTTAGTCGCCTCGATACCAGTATCCTTAATTAAACAGTCTGTGCCCTGGTTATTACTGATGTCTGTCGTCCTGTTACTCATGTTGCATGTGCCTAACCTTGGCCGTGAGATCAATGGTAGCACTCGATGGCTACATCTGTTTGGTGTTTCATTTGAAGTATCTGAGATTGTTAAATGGGTTGTCATACTCTATTTTTCACTTCTGTTGGATAAGCAGAAGCACAGCTACAGCCACATGTCATGGGTGAAAATGCTAGTGGTGTTTTCTATCGTTGCCCTATTATTACTTAAACAACCTGATTTCGGTTCAATCGTAGTTATGACCTCTATCCTTCTAATGATGGCATTTTTGTACGGCGTGCCTTTGATATTCTTTGCAATGATATCCCTATCAGCATCTTGGGTTTTGTGGTTCTTAGTTCAACAAAAATCTTATCGTGTTGCGCGCTTAATGAGTTTCCAAAATCCATGGTCTGATCCATTAGGCCATGGCTACCAGCTGGTTCAGTCTCTAATTGCAATTGGTTCTGGTGGGATTTGGGGTGTTGGTATTGGCAATAGTATGCAAAAGTGGTCCTACTTGCCAGAATCTCATACGGACTTTATCTTCTCGATCATTATCGAAGAGTTGGGTGCGATCATGGGCAGTGTTTTAATTGCCAGTTATGCGGCTATCATTTTATACCTGTTGCGTCAAGGTTATCGACACCATGCCACATTTGAACAGCAGGTCTACTATGGGGTTGCATCCTGGCTATGTGTTCAAACAGCCATTGCTTTCTCGGTTCCAATGGGCTTGTTGCCAACAAAAGGGCTAACCCTTCCATTAATTAGTTATGGCGGAAGTAGTTTGGTGGTATTCGGTTTGGCGTTTGGTTTATTATTTCGTATTCATCATGAATCTGTCACGGGTGATGTCAATGAAGCAACCTAATCCATACATCGTGATTAGTGCAGGGGGGACTGGAGGGCACGTCTATCCAGCTGTCTCTGTCGCAGAGTATCTGGTAGAGCAATCGCATGCGGTGTCTTGGTTTGGAAGATCTAGTGGTTTTGAACAGTCTTTATTGAGTAACCATAAAACAGTTAAATATGTCCCAATCTACCACGTGTTTTACCAGGGGCGTCATCGCTACATTAAACTCATGGCTAAAGTATTAGGTTTAGTGCTGGCCTGGGGTCGTTGTTTGATCACTATGTTATTAAATCGCCCACGCTATGTGATCGTATTTGGAAGTTATATTTCTTTTCCTGTCGGTTTGGCAGCACTGTGCCTGAGGATTCCTTTAATTATTCATGAGCAAAATAGTGTTTGGGGTCGAGCCAATCGGATGCTTGCGCCTTTTTGTAAAAAAGCGTTGAGTGGCTTTGAAACAACCAAGACGTTTGACAATCAATTGGTCACTGGAAATCCACTGCGCCTGTCATGGTTAAATCGAGTTCCTGAGGTTAGTCGACCCCAGTCAGATCCACGGATGCGTATTCTAGTATTGGGTGGTTCTCAGGGTGCGCAGACAATTAATCAGTTAATGATTGATTTGATCGAAACGTACCCTTTGTTAACAGAACGTTTCACAATACAGTGGCAAACGGGTTCACATTTGGTTGATTTAACCCATGAGGCTGTCGAGATTCACAGCTATATTGATCGGATGTATGAGGCTTATTCCGAAGCTGATGTACTCATTTCAAGAGCTGGTGCGATGACGGTTAGTGAGGCATTGTTTTTTAGCTTGCCGGCTGTATTCATTCCTTATCCCTATGCAACTGATCAGCACCAGTATCATAATGCCATTGCTGCGGCCAAGCAAAATAAGCAGATGACTGTCATGGATAAGCCCACTGTCACTGAGTTATATGAGCACTTATCTGCTATGAACGCACAGCGACACAACCGCTTAGTCGGTGATAACCCATTAATACAATACAACGGGTCAAAAACTCTAGCAGAGTTCATTTTGTAATCAATATTTTTTGTGGTAACATTGACGACTGAGTGGGGATAAAAATATGACTATTGCAGTTATTTTTGGTGGGCCCTCTTACGAGAGAGGGGTTTCAATTAACTCAGCAAGAACAGTGGTTGATCAACTAATCGCACTGTCGGCTGAGGTCAGTATCTATTATGTAGACGTTGGTTTATGCGTTTACTCTATTCAGACCCATCACTTGTATTCAAATACGCCAGATGATTTTGACTTTAAACGCGACCATGTTGCCAAATTATTATCTCCCGAAGCACTCAAACAGTCACTCCAGCGTTGCCATCTTATCTTTCCATTAATTCACGGTGAGTATGGTGAGGGTGGTGAGTTATTTGACCAACTTGTTCAATGGGGCTTGCCTTATGTTGGGTCAGATATCTCAATTGCCAGGCGCCTGTATAATAAATGTTCTCTCCAGGCAACCTTAAAGCAGCTTGGATATCCTGTTATTCCTCAGCTGGCGGTAGACTTGCCTTGTGCAGACTCAGCTAGGGTTCAGGGTTTTTTATCGACTAACCAGGCTGAAAGTTACATTGTTAAGCCGCAGGCTTATGGGTCGTCCATTGGGGTTAAGCAATGCTTTACGGTTGAAGCAATCATGACACATCTAGCGTTATTAACCAGTCAGTACCAGTTAACCAGTGCTGTGGTTGAGCCTTACATGAAGGGTCAAGAGTTCACAGTCATTGTTTTGTCAGGTAAAGAGAATCAGCCGATTGCTTTGATCCCAACTGAAATTTGTAAACACAATGAACAGGAGATTTTTGATTATCGAAAAAAATATCTCCCAACGGAAAGTATATCTTGGATGACACCGCCAACATTCGGTCGACAGATCATAGAGAGCATCCGGCAACACGTTGAATCGGTTGTCAGTCAGGTCGGTCGATGTGATTACCTAAGAGTGGATGGTTGGTATTGTCAAGATAAGCAGATTTATTTCAGTGATGTTAACCCCGTTAGTGGGATGGAAAATAACAGTTTTCTATTTCACCAGACAGCTTATGTTGGGCTTGATCACCTGCAGACTATTTATCGCTTAGTTGACAGTGCATGTAATCGACATCAGATTGACAACAAGTTGTCTCTCCCTTCAACAAAAAGAAAGCAACTAAAAAAAATACCGATTTTGTTTGGAGGTAATTGTTCTGAACGTCAAGTATCCTTAATGTCAGGGTTGAACGTCTATTTAAAGCTAATACAGTCGAACCATTATCAGCCTGCTCTATATCTTTTAGAGAATGAGACAACCATCTGGCAATTACCTGAGCACTACGCTCTGTATCACTCGGTAGAGGATATCATCCATAATTGTTATAGTTCTGAGTTAGAGTCGGCATCTGTGGCCCATTATCAGACCGTTATTCGCGAGCAACTTCAGCTAGAGCCGATTGTATTTGATCAGCCAATGGCTTATAGTCTAGAAGAATGGTTGGCAACACAAGCCAAGGAGGTCAATCCGTATGTATTCATTGCACTACATGGTGGCATCGGTGAAAATGGCGACTTACAGAAAAAATTAGAACTGTTTCAGATACGCTACAATGGTTCTCGTTCTGAAGTGTCAAATACCTGTATTGATAAATTTAAGACCAGTGTTCGTACTTCTGAATGGGATGATGGGCTGTTGACCCGTATTCCTAAGAGAATATTAATGTATTCTGAAATGAAGTCATTAACAGTCAAAGAGATGTATGAGAAATGGAAGACGATAACCAAACAGTTTGATTCAAAAAAATTGATCATTAAGCCGACAGCTGATGGTTGTTCGACAGGGGTTGTTTGTCTAGAAAGTCGGCACGAGTTTAGACATTATATCAACTCTATCGTATCATCGGATGAGGTGATAAAACTATCACAACATCAGGAAGTCATACTGCCACGAGTTCGTCCGAATTGCTTTTTATTAGAGCCATATATCGAGATT
>DLBP01000048.1 GCA_002480165.1 Proteobacteria bacterium UBA7821
CTTATATGAAGTTGTCAATAAATCACTCAGCCACTAGCCGATAGGCTTTTGGTATGCTGCTATGTAGTTGATTGATATACGGTCAACTAATTTAGCAGATTGTGATAATGGCATGTAATGAATTCCTTTTAGGCTGAGTCGCTGGTAGTGATAAGAGCGCATCACCCGATCAAGCTCAGATGGCCGGATGAACCATTCGTGTTTATGGGTTCCTTTGGGGACGATTCCGGCCACATACTCTGCGAAACAAATGCCAAATACGAAACTGTAAATATTTCGATCTAGCGTTGAAAAAACACAAATACCACCGGGTTTCAATAGTTGATCAATATCCTGTATACATGCTTCGGGATTGTTTAAGTGTTCTAAGAGTTCCAGACATGTAATGCCATCGTATTCTGCAGACATCGCTTCGAGGTGCTGATGGCTGGATTGGTGTAAGTATTGAATTGCTGGGTTTGGTGTGTGTTGCTTGGCAATGTCTATACATGCTTGACTGGTATCAATGCCCGTAATGGAATATGTGGGGTACATTGTCTGTAGAGACTCGGTTAATAAACCTGCGCCACAACCGAGATCGAGTAGTCTTGCCTGATGAGAAAAATTAAAGAACTGTTTGATGAACGCACATCTTGCGGGGTTGATGTGATGGAGTGATCGCATTGGGCCATTGGAGTCCCACCAGTCATCTGCTAATTGATCAAAATGGTCAGTCGATAAGCTCATGGTTTTTTCGCCAATATCACAGAAATGTCTGTTTGAATTTTAATCGGAAACAGATTGCCTTTGAATAGTTTAAGGCATTGATAATAAAGAAATAGTAAGCTGTTTTGTGTGTAGGCGAATCTTGGCAATAGATCCGATGTCCAGGCGGAATTTAGGAGCCAGGATTTAATGTCGTTATATGAATTAAGTACGATTTCTTTTTGAATGGCACATTGGTCAATAATCTGAAAGCCATGGGATTCGACATCTTGTATGTGACTGGCATGGTTAACGGGTAGGTCGTTTTGCTGTAAAAACCGACTGCTGTAGAATATAGCTTGAATCAATTTTGGTAATTTACATTTGGTGTGGTGTATCGCTTTTTGAGTATTAGACACAAAAGAGATTAAGCCGTTTTCAGAAGTAATCCCATCACATAGCTTGATGATTTGATCTCTTTTGTTGTTTTGGTACATGAAGTGAGCGATAACGCAGTCAGATGAATTGGGTTGGACGTGTCGTTTAATATCGTTGGGACTCGCACAAATCAGCCTAGGTATGGCAAGGTCTTTTGATTGACGGATCGCGTCACTAACGCGATTGAGTGTTGTTTGGCATGAGCTAATCCCGATCTGCTTCGTTGCATTGATTGATGCTTGAAGTGCAATTAGCGTTGAGCCAGTTTTGATATTCAGGTCAACCACACGAGGGGCGCTATTTAGCAGGTTGCATGTGAGCTGTCTAACCGATGCTTTATGAACCAGGCGTTTAATGTAGCCAAAATCTTGTGGAGTGGGTGTATTGAACGGTTCTTGTCTCGGTTTCTGTTGGCTGGTTTGGTTTCGAATCAAGATGCCTTCCAGCTACTGATGAAATGCATCAGGGTCTTCGATAGTGACGAACACTGCCCCTGTAGGTACTTTTGTACGAGACTTTTTTTCGACTCCATATTTAATTTCATGACCATTTTAGTAGAGCAGATAGTTTGAATGTATTCATCACTGGTCGCGATGTGGTCAACCAATCCATGTGCCAGTGCTTGCTTGCCAAGCCATACTGTCCCATCTGAGACTTGGTCAATGTCTAATGTGGGTCTGTAGGCCGCTATGTGCTCTCTAAATTGTTGATGAATTAGGTCTGCTTGCTGCTGAGCTTGTAGGCGATCTTCATGGGTTACTTTGCCAAGTAGACTCAAGTTTCTTTTATGATCTCCCGCTGTGATTTCCTCCCAGTCGATGTGATTCTTTTTCATTAAGTCATTGAAATTTGGAATACCCATCCAAACGCCAATGGAGCCAACCATTGCAAATGGGGCTGCATTGATCGTGTCAGCCACGCAAGCCATCATGTAACCACCGCTGGCGCCAACTTTATCAATACAGGCAGTTAGAGGGATTTTCGCCTGTCTAATTCTTTCCAGTTGGCTAGCGGCATAGCCGTATTGGCTGACTGATCCGCCAGCACTATTGATGCGGATAATAACTTCATCATCTGCATTGGCGATCGTGAGAATTGCAGATATTTCATCTTTGAGTTCTTTTGTCTTGGATGCTTGCATATCGCCTTCAAATGTTAGCAGAAAGGCTTTTGGTTTATCGGTGTGTTTCTTTTTATCTAGGTGCTTTTTGAGTTTTTTGAAAGTCTTTTTCTCAAGAGACACCTCTGATATGACGGTTGCAAAGGATTTCAGCTCGTCATTTACAACACTAATATTAAGCTGTTTTTTGGAGGAGTTTTTTGATGATTCTGGCGATTTTAGGGCGCGAATAATGGCAATTAATGCCAGCGTTACCAGTAGAATTTTGATGAAAAATATGGCCAGTGTCTCTAGTATAATATTCAATGGTCTACCCTATTGTATCTGTGAATGCGAGCGTGTGGAATCCTTGGTCAACGTGGATGATCTCTCCAGTAACACCGTCCGATAGGTCAGATGCCAAGAAAGTCGCGACATTACCAACTTGCTCGATGGTTGTCTCTTGTTGAATGGGGGTTGTTTCTTGCACTTTAGTTAGCAGGGTTCTCATGCCTTTTATCCCTGCTGCCGCCAGTGTCTTGATTGGACCAGAAGAAATCGCGTTGACTCTGATATTGTCAGCACCCAAACTACAGGCAAGATATCGGACGCTGGCTTCCAGGCTTGCCTTAGCTAGACCCATGGTGTTGTAATTGGGAACCACTCTGGATGAAGCAATGTAGGTTAACGTGATAACACTGGCTTTCTTACTAAACAATTGTCGCGCGGCTTGACAGAGGGCAGATAGACTGTAACTTGAAATTTCGTGTGCGGTATTGAAGCCCTGGCGAGAGATGTTCTCAAGGTAGTTGCCGCTGATTTGGTCAGCTGGCGCATAGGCGATGGCGTGAACTAGAATATCGAAGGTATCCCAGTGCTGTTTGACCTGATTAAAGAACTGTTTGATCTCGTCGTCTTGAGAAACATCACACGGATAGATCGCGATGGCATTCACTTCTTCTGCCAGTTTCGAAACCCGACTGACTAACTTTTCTGATTGGTAGCTCAGTATAATACTAGCGCCCTGTTGGTGGAGTGATTTGGCAATCCCAAAAGCAATCGATCGATTGCTGGCAGCGCCAAATATAACGGCTCTTTTTCCTTTTAGCATCGTTGGATACATCGTCTCAATTAACCTGATTAATGTTAGCAGATTATAACCTTGTGTTCAAAGTAATTTCTGCTGACAATTTTAAGCTAAATGTTGGCAATATACTTGACAAATTAAGTTTTTGTGAGTATAATTGATCATCGATTTAGTTTAAGTGATGGAATAAGAAATGCTTAAGTCTACTAATTTTACTTCAATTTTATTTGCTTTTATCCTTTCTGCGATCACTTACGCTTTGCACTTGTCCAATGGGTCTATTTATGAATTCCTTTTGGTTGATTTCTCAGTCAAACCGAATCAGGTCGCTGTTTTCTTCGCATCGTTGTACATCATCTATGGTGTGATGCAGTTTATCGGTGCAATTGGTTTGGCGTGTTTGGGCATCAATCGGGTGTTGATTATCTCACTCGTCGGATTGGCTGCATCGTTGCAGATGACTAGCGTGATAGGACACTCACTGTGGTTATTAATCGTTGTGCGATTGGCCATGGGGCTGTTTATGTCATGCTTATTTATTTGTGCAGCAGATATCTTAAGGAAATCGTCAAGCGAGGCGATGTTTCCAATACTACTGGTTGCACTTGATGTGATTGGGATTTTGTCAATCGCAATGGGTGAAACAAAGATTGTCTATCTAGTCCAATACTACGGTTGGAAAAATTTCTATGTATTCCTATCTTGGGCCGTCATCGCTAGTGTTTTGATCTACTATGTAGCTGTCCGCCGTGAATTACAATGCAACTGGTCATCTGAAGCGCCTTGTTTGCGTTCATCGAAAATCAAACTAATCAAATCACTTTCAAACCCGATTGTTGTGGTTAATGGGTTAGTGGCTGGTATGTTGTTTTCTATTGCTACGGCAATAATCGGTCTATTCTTAAAGCCATTTTTAAATATGAAATATGGCTTTGATATTGCTCAATCCTCGATATACGTGCAGATGATGCTCTATGGAATGGCGATGAGTATGGTCATCATCAGTTTAGTTGCTCGAAGTTTTCAAGCGGCGTGTTCGATCATTGTTGGTGGTTGCCTATTGGCTGCTATCTCACTTGTGCTCATCGCTTGTCTGCCAGATGTGGCTGGCAACTTACTCAGTTACAGTACATTTCTACTGGGTTTTTCAGGTGGTTGCTTTGTGGCATGTTTTTTGTTGGGTGATTTATCATCAATTGCTGTGTCAAAATCATTATTTATTGCTGTGACGAATGGAATCTGTTACCTAGTGACACCAGTCCTTCAGGTAGTCTTAGGTATGTTAATCACATGGCTTGGTCGATATGTTGACCCAATGACAGCATACCAAATTAGTTTTTTAATCTACAGTGTTGTGTTCGTGTTGGCTGCTGTTGCGATGTTTCTTAAAACTGGCTTGGTTAGAGATGCTGATTTGGATTACGAGTCTCTTTAACCCATTCGAAAATTTTCAAATTAAATAATAGTTTTTGCAAATAGTTCCAGTCAAACCTATCAATTCCATTTATCGTTGATCTGTTTTAGTCTATAGTATTAAAATGAAATATTCTACATACGTCTCTGACCACACCAAACTTGCGTCAATCAAATACGACCAACTGCAACAGTATCAAATCAAACACACTGATACGTTCAGAGTCACCTTCAGGCAGGCCGTCAAGCTAGTTTCGCCCTACGTTGCCGTCCGTGTCATGGCTCAGATCAAGTCGGTTGCACCACTTGCGCTGTACCTAATTGGATTCCAAGTTTTATTGCTGCAACAAACTCTAATAGACCCAATTCTTACGACACTTGGTTTGTGTGCGGTTGTTATTGGATTGGCTGTTTTTATGGAGGGGCTCAAGACAGGCCTTATGCCATTTGGTAACATCATAGGCAATACACTGCCCAAGAAAGTCTCTGTCTACATGACATTAATCGTTATTACTGTGCTTGGTGTTGGTGTCACGTTTGCTGAACCAGCCATAGGTGCATTACAAACATTGGGTGCGTCTGTTGATCCAACCACCGCCCCCTACCTGTATGAAATACTCAAGCACCGAAGTCTTGCACTGGTTTTAGTCGTCGGAGCAGGGGTCGGATTGGCAGCCATGCTAGGCGTGATTCGTTTTTTAAGAGGTTGGTCACTCAAACCACTCATTTATTTGACACTGCTCCCAACCATACTACTGACAATTTATGTGTGGGAAGACAGTCATCTGATGAGTGTGCTGGGGTTGGCATGGGACTGTGGTGCTGTAACGACAGGTCCAGTGACGGTACCACTTGTGCTGTCTCTCGGTATTGGTATTGCTAATTCTTCTGGTAAGGGGCAATCATCTTTATCGGGTTTTGGAGTCGTCACGTTGGCGTCTCTTTTTCCCATTATGGCTGTGCTGTGTTTGTGTGTTTATGTGTCATCCGTTATTAGTCCAGAGGAGATACTCTCAACTTACCACTCAGAAGCATTGTCTACTTCAACAGCAGTCTATTCGGTTTGGGATCAAACACCATTGGTTGAGATCGCACTCGGTATTCGCGCAATCCTGCCTCTGGTCATTTTTCTGTTTTTTGTACTCGCATTTATTCTAAAAGCCAAACTTGAAAATCGAACACTAACGCTCTACGGACTTGTGCTGTGTGTCACTGGGATGTGTATATTTAATATCGGTTTGACATACGGCTTGGGCTCGATCGGTAGTCAGACTGGTTCTGTGCTGCCATCAGCTTTTATGCCGATCGATGGGCAGCCTGATTCTCCGTTGTATGGAAAAGAGTTTGGTCTCACACTGGTCGTTATGTTTGCCTGGTTCTTGGGTTTTGGCGCAACCATCGCCGAACCAGCTCTGAATGCGCTCGGCATCACCGTTCAGAATTTAACTGAAGGTGCATTCAAAAAGTCAATGCTGATGTACAGTGTCGCGTGTGGTGTTGCTGTTGGGATTGCCGTTGGCATTGTCAAGATCATCTACTCGCTAGATTTAGCCAGTTTGTTGTTACCACTGTATTTTATTGCGATCGCACTGACATTTTTCTCGACAGAAGAATACGTTAATGTCGCCTGGGATAGTGCAGGTGTCACGACTGGGCCTGTCACCGTTCCATTAGTTATGGCAACGGGTTTAGGTTTAGGTAATGCATTGTCATCAGCCGATGGATTTGGTGTGTTGTCATTGGCAAGTATTTGTCCAATAATAGCTGTTTTATCAATGGGGTTGTATATTCGGCTAAAGCAAGTTTTGTTTAAAAGACAGGAGGAAGATTATGACCAGTGAGATTGTATACCTCACGCACGCTGTCTTAATTACCTGTGTGGTAGAGGCAGGTAAGTCAGGTGATGTTATCCAGGCTGCCAGTTCAGCAGGTGCTAAAGGTTCATTTGTAAACTACGCAAAAGGCCAAGGTATAAAAGAAAGTATGGGTTTGATTGGTGTGACCATAGACAATGATAAAGAGGTCGTTCGTTTTATTGTCTCTGAAGAGCAGGCAGGGCATGTCACCGATGCGATTTATACACGAACACAACTGTCAATGCCTGGTAAAGGAATTATGTTTACGCAGAATCTAGAACGCGTGGCAACACACATACCGGATCAAGTTCTGGTAAACCAGGAAGGCTCACATGACTAATACGGTAGAAGTCACCGCTCTAGTTAAGCAAGAAAAGCTTAGTGACGTGTGTCAGCTTTGCCGCGAGTCCAATAGTGTGCTCTGTTGGTACTTTGAACACGGTCGTTCTTCGGGGTTATTCCATCTGCAAGAATTTGGCCAGTCGTGTGAAATCAACATCTTTAATATATTCGTTGAGCAACAAAATGCTGATCAGATATACCAAGAATTGTATGCCATCATGGAGCTATCTGAACATAAAAATGGCTTAATCTACTCCATGTCTTTGAGTGCGCCCAGCATAAAAGTACTATAGCGCCTTTCGCTAGACACCAATCAAAAAACGACTTGTTGTATTGATTTGTACCCATCTCAGTTGGTCTGCGAGCTAACAGCGACTGGCAAATAGCATGGCGTATGTATCAACCCCCTTTTTTTTACGATATTGATACGATCAACGTCTCAGCATAGACTCTCACTATTCACGAAGGAGGATTGTGTATGTCAATAGAAGACGATGTTAAGTTTTGCTTGAGCCAGTTATCAATGCCCATGGAGATTAGCCAGCTATCACCAGATCAAGGTAGACCGGCCAACGAGCTTTTAGCCACATCTTATCACCCAGAAATATCAGAAAAAGATGCAATTTTTATTGATAATATTGAACTCTGCCACCCTGATTTGTTAACGAAAATGTATCGCCAGCTGGCACTCAATTTGTCAGAGCTTTTTCATTCTAATCAACTGGCAAGTGATTATGCACATGGGATGGCTTTACTAAAATTAAGCCTGAATGAAGCCGGCATTAGAGAAAGACTTAACCGCACTGTCATTCAGTTTTTAGGCTATTATAATCATTTTGGCTGGCGAGAAAATCTGTCTGACAAATCTGTGATTACCAACGAGATAATCCAGCTTCACCTGCTCCTCAATAATCGATTTTACACACCGAACATTGATAAGATCAACCAGTTGACCTGGTACAGTCATAAGATTACATATCATCCCGCCACACGAAGTCATATCTGTTTGCCAGCAATAGATCGCTTCACCTTAACGATTTATAAGCCAACATTCACACTGTTTTTCTATACAATGAATCAACTGTTTGAAATGTTTAGCCAAGTTGACAAATTCATTCACTTACATATCAACGATCTAAAATTATGCGATGAAAACACATCACACTATGACTACATGGTGTGTTACCAAGCTCAAAAGCATCTATTAGATGAAAAAATAGCTGAACTGGTGTCATTAAAAAAATGGGCCATTCCGTTTGTTTGCTCGAGACAAACTGCTTCGATCAATGTGTTGATCGATTTTTTTGAATCCAAACTAGAAAAGTTGATGGTTGATCTGATTAACAACCAGCATCAATTTCTACAATCATTGATTAACTCAAAGACATTAGTTTTAATGGATATTAAATGCTTATTAATCATTGAGCAGACTGATGTTAAGGGTTTTGATCACAATAAACTCAGTCACATCCTATTAGAAAAACTTCAATGGGAGTTGTTAAACTTTTACTTAAACCCAGCGTTTGCTAGTCGAGATTCGACGAGAGAGATGATTCAATATCTGATTGATCCAGCATCGCCTGTGGTGCTGTCAAGAGAACCATACAAGCGACTTATCCAATGGGCAAAACGTGCCAGCCAGGCTTATGATCATTTAAATTGGTTGGATGATCTTGATGACATGTTAGAACAGGCATGGGATATTATGCCAACAGCTATGGCTAACTATTCTCATGATCAGCTAGAAAGAGGGAGCGATTGTAGCAAAGATTTTTTTCGAATGAAATCGCATGACGAATTTGCTATTTTGCAAAATAATATCGATGCCAATCAATTTGACTTATCTTACATAACCAATCATCACATGATGGATAAACTACTGCGTTATACAAAATTATCAACAACCTATTATCATCGCTATTTAGCCTGGCTGAATACAAGTCAAGTCATTGAAGCCTGTTATCATAATGGCCTGTCACCAAATACCCTATCGAAGTGGTTTTTATCAGACCAAGATTATAACGACTGGTCGGTCAATTGGGTTAAAGATACATTAGCAGCTGGTCGCGATGATATCTGTGTTGAATCTATTGCTGCAATGCAAGATAACCCATTGAAGACTCAATTGTCCTATCAGATTTGCTGCCATATGATAGAGGGCATTTACGCTAACAGTTCAGATGTGGTTAATACCACCTGGATCACATTACTGGCTAACTTGTTGAACAGCAATCAGATGAGTCAAGATTTGTTAGACAGGCTACCCTCTGATGAGAGCAATCAGGTTATGTCAGATAATGCCATTGTTCAGATGTCAGAACTAATTAAGATATTTGATAATCATTCGATCAAATCTGATCAATTAGAATTGCTAAGAGAACGGATTCGGTATCAACAACAGATACAGCATTTAAGCCAACGCATCACTTCATTCATTCATTCAATGCCAGAAGCTTTTCAAACACTCGACTTAACAGGTGTTGTCGATCAATACAACTTATTAGAAAATCAACTGGCTGGAAGCGCTGATTGTATTCAAGAACAACTGTCTCAACAATTTCATGAGATGTTGGCAACCGCTATCAAGCAGTGGGTTGAGGCACATCAATTCAATTCGGATTTTTGTTATGGTATTGAAAAAATTAGCCGAATAATGATCCCATGGCTAGACAGTAAATTTGGCCCTGACTACGAGACGACACGACACATTAAAATATTGCAGTGTAACAAGACGACGTGGCTGGTTGAGGCCTGTCGATTGAGTCAATGTCACCATGTTAAAGACATGTATAGTCAACTAATTGAACAGTATCACAAGAGTTCTTTCAAGTCATGTATGCGATCGGCTAACTTATTCATGCAGTCAAACACGATAAACACAGTACCAAACATGGAGATAAACCTATGACAGTCAAGTACACAATAAGGCCTGCTGCATTTGTCGGGATGGTTGATCAAGACTACAGACAATCTATATATGATATGCTCAGTTATTATGTGGCAGAAGTTCACCATCAGGAAAAAGAAGTTGCTCAGTTTCGTAGACAAGAAATTATGGACATCATTCGCTGTCTTGATTTGGCGCCAAATCGTTCTGCAATTGAGTCATCATTGCGTATCATTATCGACAAAATGTCTGTAGCTAAGCCATGGTTTATTCTAAGATATTTTAAACGAAACAGTCGACTGAAGTCATTGCTTATCACGTTGCTTGACAATCATCATTTGTCAAGCATGCTGAACCAGAAAGATGAAGAAATAGCCGAGTTGCGCCAGCAGCTAGTCACACAGCAACAGGCCATGATCGAAGCGCATAGAAATGACATACGACACATGCAAGAAAATTGTGACACGGCCACCCAAAGACTCAGAACTGAAATTGAGATACTCATTGGAGAAACTCAGTCGCTTCGATCTGAAAATCAAGAAATTAAACGATATCTTAGTGAGCATGTTCGATCGTTGCAGCCAGATAAAATAGCGCATAAGCCCTAACAATCGATTTTTAAGCTAATCATTGGCAATTAGACAACATGATGGTACAATAGTGTTTTCTTTTAACAATCCTATAACCAAAATTGGAGGTGAGAGCAATGGCGTCATTGTTGGTTAAAATATTCCTTTCGAAAGATTTTGAATTGTGGAAAAAAAGTTCGTCAGATTTAGAAACAGTCTTTAATGACCACAGTTTGGATATTGTGATGAATAAAAAAGTCATGGGCCAGAATTCTGTGTTGTTGGTTATTGAGGGAAGCCCTGATGATTTGGCATTGGTATTTAGAAGCGAGGCGCTTCAGAAAACCCTACAAATGGCGGGTCAAGGCTACATTGAAAATATGACGATTACTGAATAACAGCCAGAATGAGATTTGAAACTAACACTTTTATTGTGCTGATTGGTCTCTAGACAGCAGTCGACTGGTTGTGACAGCCGGTTATCAGCAGCCTAGCATGGTTCAACAAACGATAATGTCTTTGTATTCGTACCTGATCTGTTGTCTGGGAGTCAGTACTGTTAGAGGGAAGTTTATGATAACGTGCTTTCACTTAAAACGGATAGATGTCTGGCTGGAAGACCAGAGTTAGATGGCCATCGCTCTCAATAGCTATTGTAACTCGGCTGTTGTTTAAACCAGAATGGCTATCAAGGCACTGTACTTGCCAGTATTTGGGGCTAAACAAGTTCAATTCGCATCTTCTGTTGCGCAAGCTTATCTTTAACAAGAGGGTACTGTCTTTATTTTCACCCTTTGATCGGATTAATTACTATCTATGCTAAGGCGCAATCCATTTCCCCTCGACCTGTTTGTCTATGTTCCAAGTGAATAAAGCACGTTGATGACCGTTTGAATTGAGCTGTAAGTAATCGATTGTCTTAATATGACAAGTGATTATGGCAAAATGTTGGTAGCCGTGTTCTCCCATTTGATCAGTCGGGCTGCTGCTTTCACTCTGACTGGGTAAGTGTGTCATCGGTTCAGACAGTGTGTGCCCAGGTGGATATTGGCTTAAGTAGCAGCGTTTACTCTGACGAGACATCTGTTGCCAACGGTTTTGGGTTATGGCATTTTGGTGTTCAATCGATGCGGCAACCGATAATCTTAGCTGAATTTTTTCATGCGTATCGTAAAAGAGCAACGCCGCTAAGTTAGAGGATTGAATTTCTGAGCATTTTGGGCTTCTGATATCAGTATGAAATTGGATTTGGTTAGTATCGAAATCAATGTGCCTGATCACGACGGTTCGAAGTTTGGGTGTGCTAGCGGTACAATTAGCAAATACTGCTGTGTGATAATTATGATGCCGATCACGGTAGTGGTCGGTCATATCTCGCTGGATCGTATTAAGGGTTTGTAGTAGCAGTGTGTCCATGTATGTATTTTAAATTGCCAAGTTGTGATTGTCAAAAAATATGGGTGACAAAACTTAAGATACTGTAACTATTGGTCTTGACAGACCAGGTTAATATGTTTTAATAGCCGCAGTGTGAAATTGCCAGATTAAATCAGATGGATGATTACTAGAGGAGCCCCATGTTAGCAAATACAGTCGATGCAGATCCAAACCAAAACAATCGCTTGGGACAAAATAAATCCCTGAGTATTTTCTCTCAGCAGATAGCTAGTCTGAGTGAACGATTAGGAGGAGAAAATACCGAGGAGATTGAGCATTATGAAACTGAGTTTCAAGCACTGGTTGACCATTTCCATCAGATTCAGCTAGGTGGCGCTAAACCCTTATATTTGTCAATACCTATGAATATGATTTGGCACATTGCTAACGATGTTGATCGATGTTACGCTTTGTTGACTAGAAGATCATCCGATCAAAATAGCCAGGGCTACTTTTTAAGTCAGTGGGTGAAGTTGATAGGTGCCGAATCCGAGCTAAGCAATATGATTCTAATGAGACAATTGCTCAACTCAATTAGCGATCGTCTATCAGCTATGAAACAAGGCGCTTCGCAAGCTCAACCGTCAACTAAAAAACCAGAAGATAAGCGGCTAGGCGTATTGAAAAGTTATGCAGCATATCTCATGACGAATATCATGATGTGGTTCATCTTGTTTCGATATCTAAAAAATAGCAGCGATGTTTATCGATTCATTAACCGCTGGTTGCCTGACGCAGTGATTCGAATTCGCTATGCCAAGAGTTTTGTATGGTGGGGTTTATTCTCAAGCCTAGCTGCAGCTGGAGCCTTGATTATGCAATCTGATAGCACATTACTCTCACCCACCAGATTTAACTGGAAGCTGTTTCTTGGTACCTTTGCCGTAATTTTTCTGCCAGCTCTGATAGAAAACTTTGTGATATACAGTCTGCTTTTTCCAACGATGCCTTATAGTTTGTATGCATCAAGGCTAATCGTTCAGTTCTGCGTAACGGCTCTTCAAACGTTGACAGAAGAGCTCTTAACACGAAGGTTTTTGCTGGATGATTCCATTGACCCGTATACAAAATCACTCATTACATTCGCAAGCTCTATCCTTTTTGCTGTTGCCCATTACAAAGCGACTGGTATCAGTTGGTGTGTGACC
>DLBP01000009.1 GCA_002480165.1 Proteobacteria bacterium UBA7821
AGAATGTGGAACAGGAATCGTAAGTCCAAAAGCCAGCAGGACAAGCTTGTACCCATTGCGTAGCCCAGCCACATGGATGAGATCATGTGACTGGCTTGCCATTCGCTAAATCCTTGAGATTGGAATAGAATCATACCTTCGTTTTCACAAATATACTCAAGAGGGCAGTATAGCATTCCTGAAAATATTACAGAGTAAATAATATATCTATGTGAAAAAATAGCAGCTGTACTTTTTTTAATCTCACCAAACTGTTCTGTGGCCTCGATGGTATAGTCTGGAATAAAGATAAGCGCACTGGCGCAGAGTAGACTGCCAACGCCAGCTGTGATCAGATAAATGACTTGGTGACCAAGCAGTAGTGTATATTTAGCTAGGTATGGGGTTATGAGAAATGTGATGAAAAAAGCGATTGTCGTTGACAGTCCGATGAGTGTTTTTGTTTGGGTGCTCTTTGAGAAGCGTTGGATACTTTCAAGCACACACAAGTAAGCGCTAGCGGTTCCAATGCCCATCATCGTCCGAGATAAAAAAATCAGTGATAAATTATCGGCCACAGCCATTAATATACAGCCAATAATGCAGGTTGTCAGTGATAAGGACATAACGACTTTTAGGTGATACTGTTTTAATAAAAAAGCAACAGGGAACTGCATAATGGTAAACGGTAAGACGAAGCTGGTAGAGGATAACATAGCAAATTGGCTATGGTTTAAATGAAACGCTTCCATTAAAACGGCTTGCTGGGTACCTGGCACAAGTCGTACAATGAATTCGTAGGCAAAGAATAAAACAGTTAAGAGATAAGCAATCAATAGAGCCTCCTTGATCACTACTATACACACAAAACCAGTGAATGTAAAAACAACAAGAGAGATGAACGACATTACTATCGTTATTGGTCATCCATTTTGGCACAAATGACAATATTGACCTATAAAGTACCTATATCGTAGCGCCATGGAGATACCGATGATTACCATTGAAACTGATTCAGATAGCCCGAGATTATTGCACATTGTTGTCAGCGGAAGATTAACGCATCAAGATTATCAGTTAATTATACCAAAAATAAATAGGATTGCTTCACATAGTGACGTAGGTGAAATCGATATCTACATCAATGCCATCGCACTGATTGGTTGGGAACCGAGGGCGCTTTGGGATGATATCAAACTCGGATTTAAATACAGCAATTATTTTAATAATATAGCCATTTACAGCAACAAAAAGTGGTTGGCTAATCTCTCTGGCATCGGGTCTTGGTTTGTTTCTGGGAACGTAAAGCATTTTACTGATAGTCAGAAAGCACTGAATTGGATCAATGATAAAACATAAATCAGACTGTACAATACTTGTTTCTATATCATGGCAGTCAATAGTACTTTGAATGGCATAAGCGACTCTTACTGTATCGGTAACCCAAGGAATAATCTATTTAACAGAAGATGCCGTCTGTAATTAATCATTATAGAAACAGAACAAAACACACTCGCTCAAAATCACATCAGTAACCGTACAAAGCTTCTTTAAAACAGTTGATATCACCAAGTATGACTTGTCGAGTTGTTCGAATTATTTTATGATTAAATCAGTGTCACAATGGTGAGTAAAATGCATATTTTAGTTCTTGGTGCAACAGGGTTTATTGGACGAAGCTTAGTGAGTCGTCTGGTTGATAAGAACCACACCGTGTACGCACATTATCGAAGTAAACCTCCAGCACCCAAAACAGGTGTTGTGGTGTTTAGAGACTATCAAGACATTTCACTAGATCAGCCAATTGATGTTGTGATTAATCTAGCTGGTTGCCCTATCGCTTCGATTTGGACTAATCGGTATAAGCAAAAATTAATGAACAGCCGTGTCATGACAACGCGACTACTCAATGCGTGGCTAAAAAAGCGACCGACTCCCCCTAAGTTGGTAGTCGCAGCCTCCGCAATTGGTTACTACGGTTCAACAAGGGATGGTTTGTTAGATGAGGATACATCGATCGACCCTAATCAGAGTTTTTCCTCGCAATTGTGTGACCAATGGGAGAAAGAGTCGCTTGATATTCAGTCGATAGTCAATCGGGTTGTCCTATTAAGACTGGGAGTTGTTTTGGGAAAATCTGGTGGAATGATGGAAAAGCTCTGGTGGCCAAACTACCTCGGTCTTGGTTCGGTAATTGGAGAGGGTCGTCAGATTTTGTCATGGATACACATTCATGATGTCATTTCAGCAATAGAGTTTATCCTAACTCATGAAAATCTAGTCGGCCCAGTTAATCTAACCGCACCAAATTCAGTCAGTCAGGCTACGTTTTCCAAAGACTTGGCTGCTGTGATGATGCGTCCACTGTGGCTTAGAATTCCCAGTTGTGTCCTACATTTTTCTCTTGGAGATATGGCGAAAGAATTATTATTGACTGGTGCGGCTGTTTATCCTAAAAAGCTGGAGAAAGCTGGTTTTGATTTCCAATTCCCTAAACTAACAGCGGCGCTAAAGGATATTGTTGCAGGGCATGATGATTCCTAGATTGTTAAGGGCATCGTGTCATGGTTGGTGAGCCTTTATCAGCGTAAAAGTAATCTTGTTCCATTTCGTTAAGCCAGTTTAGTGCAGCAGGGTTTGCACGATACTTTCTTCCTAAATCCACAACGATATTTCTCAATTTTGAGTAGTCCACTCCCTGCCAGAAATCATGGCTATGGAGGACTTGTCGATAGATATGTTGATCTGATATAAATACCTTTTCCCGATAGAACAGATCAATGATGTCACTTAGGAAGCTGACGTGTGATTTGGATGTGTTGGTGATTTCATGACCGTTGCCTGATGTGTCATCTTGTTGGATCGTCAAATGCTCAAATTGTCTAGCACTAAAGCCCATAGAAAATAATATAGCCAGATTGAACTTGTATTCGCCATTTTTTGCAACAAGGTCTGATAACGTGAGCTGATTAACCTGAAGAAGTCTCTCGTGTGATAACACTTTGTTTTTTTCGATAATCCACTTAACTACTTGAGGGTGTAGTTGTTTGTTTTTAACCATTTTGAATGGGTTATGAGGTATAGGATCCGTACCAGTATAGTTCAACAGAGCTTCGAATTGTTGGTTGGTCTCGCCATTAAATTGATGACAGGTACTTCCAGTTGTTTCAGATTCTGTTATGGTCAACAGGGGTGAAAAGATGCGTGACTGGTGAAAATCAGATTCGGGATATGCGTCTATTAATAAGTTAACGTTGATTGGTTGGAGATACAAGTCATCTAGTGTGCAGCCAATTTGCTTTAGCTCACCTAATTTCTCTTTGTTGATCTCATACGATATGTTTGAAAGGATTGTATCTTTACCAATGCCGTTTTTAAAGAGCTCACTGATCGTATAGCACTCTAATAATTCGCTGGTGCTAAAAGCGCAATTTCCCTGGCCGGCTAGTTGAGAGCATAGACTTTGTAGTGTTAGAACCTTCGCCTCAACCAAATGGCTTGGGTTTAGCTTTAATTCATTTTTAAGTTGCTCTATCGTCATGCCAGCTTGGACTAGATCCTGTAATGTATACTTTTTATCGTAAATTGTTACAGTGTAAGGTGGTGTTTTTAAGACATGGATGGAACTAAAAAATGTTTTTTTGCAGTCAGACGCGATGATTTGCTGAAGGGGATAGGACTGGAGTATATCCTTAATTGTAAATAGGTTCAAATGATAGATCCGTCCAATAGTCAGTCCAGCTGCCCCGAGTTGAGCAATTGAAAAATCTAATTCACGTTGGCAGGCTATGAGGCGTTCAAGGTTCTGTTTGCGATCACTGTGATTTTTGTTGAAAATGCCAATAATATCAGTTTTTAATTTATTCTTATCCATCCCTAGATGGATGAGATCAGAGATAGTTGCTTTTGGGTTGTCTGTGCTCGTCGCATAAAACACCTCCTGGACTGCTGAGGGGCTCATCACCATTTTTGATAGAACGCTGTCGGAACATCCCATGCGTTTCAGTTGCGCTATGTTGAACCCAGCCTGATACAGCTCATTGATCTCATATGTCTGAGAACCGACCCTGACTGGTATTGATTTGTTTTGAGCAACACACTCAATAAAATCACTAGCATAATCAGATTGGTATATGTCGGATAATTGATAATGCATCACAACGTTGGTAATGGTATGACGTGCTATTTGTCTAATTTCATTCAGTGAGTAACCCAATTGTTTAAGAGAGGCTACAGTAAACTTTGAAGCAGACTGTGTGGTAGCGATGTTGTCTTTTAGGGTATCTAGACTATTGGAGTAGCGCTGTGTTATCGCTACTGTATCGATATTAGATGCTTGTAGCAATTGAGGGAGACTAAAGGCGCCTGAGTTGATGATTGTTAGGGTATTTATGTTCACGGCCAGTAGATCATCAATGGTATATTGCCCATACTGTTGTAAATCGTTAATCGTAAAGCCTGCTTCAACGAGGGCCGCTAGCTTCATGTCTGCAGCTTTGAGTTGTGTCAAGAGAAAACCGTTTTCTCTGAAATCTGTTGGGGGATAGCGATTAACACCATGGTTCAGAATCTGCTCTCGTGTATAGCCTGCCTCTAAGGCTTGTTGTAACGAGAGGCCCTCAATCACTGGTCTGGTATTAATAGGATCGGTTTCATTGTTGTTGGGTGGTTTTTCTTTAGAACGAAATATAGCAAAAAATGTGATAAAAGCAGCCAGAGTAAAGATACAAACGTCTAAAAATTGCAACAACATAGTAATTTTTCCTTTTTCATGCCTATCAATTTAAACTTTATGTTTTACTATGTTACATGAGTGTTTTTAGGAAGTCAAATATTGAAAGACTGCTTTCAATTATCGATCCATTGTCTAGATACTGATAGCGCGTGTTACGATGAATAAAGCTTATTGGGACTTAATAATAGCATGTCTTTTTTTACCAACTGATAAGCGGTAATTTGACCCAGGTGTGTGTTTGATAATGTGGTTTTCATCCTGAATTTTCACAGACTCAATACGCACTCCCCCGCCAATGATCAATCGCCTCGCTGAACTTTTAGATGTGGAGAAATTGAGTTTGATCAACACATCAGTCAACGCTATATCAGCAAGAATGGTTTCACTAGGAAGATTCTGTCCCATACCGCCTTCTGAAAATGTTTGATTAGCAGTCTTTTCTGCATCTGCAGCGGCAGATTGGCCATGGCAAAATGCCGTGACAGAATTGGCTAGCAGTATTTTTGCTACATTGATGTCCTGTCCTTGTAATTGTGCTAGTCGTTCAATCTCATCCAAAGGGATGGTTGTGAATAATTTGAGAAATCGGATCACGTCATTGTCCGGTGTGTTTCGCCAAAATTGCCAAAAATCATAGCTACTTGTCTGAGGTTCTTTGAGCCAGATAGCGCCATTGGCTGTTTTCCCCATCTTTTGCCCGGCACTGGTTGTGATTAATGGGACTGTGTAGCCATAGACAGTCTTCTGGCTTTTTTTGCGAGTTAAGTCAATACCCGAGACAATATTACCCCACTGATCAGCACCACCAAGCTGAAGATGACAGTTATAACGCTTATTTAATTCATAAAAGTCGTATGCTTGAAGTATCATGTAGTTAAATTCAAGGAAAGTTAATGGCTGTTCTCGTGTTAAGCGTGATTTGACACTATCAAATGTGAGCATTCGGTTGATGGTGATTAATGGTCCAACGTCTCGAAGTACATCAATGTAGTTGAGTTCATCAAGCCATTGCGCGTTATCAATCATCATGGCATCGTTTGCGTCATTACCAAACTGGATGAACTGTGAGAGAAGTTGTTCAATGGATTGTTTGTTATGGTCTATCGTTGTTTGATTGAGTAATTTTCTAGATGCATCCTTACCTGATGGATCACCTACTTTGGTGGTACCGCCACCCAAAACAACGATGGGTTTTCCGCCTGTTTGTTGTAACCAATAGAGCATCATGATTTGGACTAAACTGCCAATATGTAGGCAGTCGGCTGTTACATCAAAGCCAATATAAGCAGGTAATGGTTTAACCGTTTGAAAGGCTAAATCAAGTCCTGCTAGGTCTGTACACTGATAATAAAACCCTCTAGACTCAAGAATATTTAGGAATTCAGATTTTAATTTAGTCATATCGTTAATCTCCGAGTGAATACTGTGGGCCATTTAATCGTGTTAGGACCACATGTAGGATATTTTGATGCAGTTGTTTAATACTACCCGAGTGAAAAATAGGGTGGTGTTTATTCGGCAATAACCATTCGTCACATATGTTTTGGTATAGGCTCGCTGATGGTCTGTGGTTCGCTCTTCCATACAAGCGGGTATCTATCCAAGTGACACAGTCAGTATTAACCGCAGCCGATACATGAACAGAACCGCCCTCTGCTGTTAGCCACAGCCGAGCTCGTTGGATGATATTTACCCAGGCATGGTAAGGCGCTTGGTCGATAATAGTGCAAGCATGAGGGTCTACCTGAATATTTGATAGATCGTCTGTTTGTTTGTAGATGGTGTTTCCTGCGGCCAGTTCCGGGTAACTGTCCAGGTTGGCGGTCACAACAATCGGATAATGACTGGATTGCTTGAGCTGTGTGAATAATTCACTTAGTTGTGTTGTTGTCCAGCCCGCACATTTCCAACGCTGATCAAGATGAATGCCAATAAAGCCTGTGGGGATGATGGGTTGGTTATGGTATGCGATTGTGTATTGCATGGGCGTTGTTTTTTGTGTCAAAGGTAAAATAAGTTCTTGAATTCTTTTACCATGATGTTTGGAGCTATGTGATGTGAGATGGTATCGATCGATGGTTAGCGAATGATGAAACAGTTGGCTTAATAGAAAAGCCTTGAGCCGATTGCTCGTGTAGATCATGGCATATCTTGATGGGCTAAAAGATAAATAGGTTAATAGATATGCGAAGTGTTTTGGGCTCATGCAGATCGCTAGGTCATAGGACTGTCTCATGATTGATGCGATCAAAGTGATTTTTTTTAACATGGACCACTGTTTATGGTAAATGATCACCTTGCCTCGTGGGTCGTTAATAATCTTACAGTTAATGCCACTGAGCACATAGGTTATCTCAGCATCGGGAAATGTCTGTTTGATTAATTCGATTGCTGGAGTTGATACAATCAGATCGCCCATGCGATCGAGCCTGATGATCAGTATTCGTTTTGGGATCAAGAACTATCCCTCCTGTTTGAAAACCCCATCAACCATCCAATGGGCCACCATATTTTAATACCATGCCAGGCAAAGAAAATGCTAGAATTAATCATAATTGGAAAAAACTGCATTAGCCAGATGACGAATAAACCCAGCATAAATACTGTATCGGCATTCGGTTGCTTCTTAAGATCGTCTCGTAGGTGACTGAGTACTCTAAACCATTGGGATACAATAATAGTGAACAAGACAAAACCAATAATTCCTGTATTGGCTAACAGTTCTAGATAGAGATTTGCCGGGCTAGTGGGACAAAATTTACTTTGGCCATGGAAATTGATATCGGCATTGTCTGGGATTTCTTTTTGGCAAGTTTCTGGCATTTGCTTAATACCGATACCGATAATGGGATGATTTAGAAAAAGTTGCCAGCTATTATTAATCAGTAGTCTGTAGTAAATAGCACCATGGTCATTCAACGGTGCATGACTGGTGCTAATCTTGGTATCACCTTTCCAGTCTAATACTGTAACTTGAGCGACACTGTACATATGAGCAGTGACACGTGTTTGCAGTGATGGGTTGGATATGAGAATCAGGCCAGTGATTGCGCTGGTGAGGCAAACCGATGTGATGATGAAGCGTCTAATCGTAGGTATCAAGGCATAACTTAACATACCTGATAAACCAATCACGATAATCGGAGTTCGTTCTCCAGTAATCATGATAGATGTAGCCAGTAATGCCGTTAGCGTCAACAGAAGGATGCGATAGAGGGTGTTGCTGGTATGTGATGCTTGGTATGCTGTGAGTGTCATGACTGGCATGGCTAATAGGGTCAGTTTGCCAGCAATGTTCCATTTATTGGACAAGCCAGTTAGTCGGCGGAAGTGATCAACATTAAAAAATAGTTCTGGGTTCATGAGAGAGGCGTTCGCGCCAACACCTTCGGCGTGCCGACCGATTAAATCAACGCCGGTAATGTATTGTATGAATATATCAAAGCAGGTGAAAAAGGCGAATAACACAACCGATTGTTGTAACCGTTGGTGATTAATTGGTGAGCACAGTAGCCAATTGGCTAAAGCGGCAGTCAATATCGGGAAGCGTGCAAAAGTTAGTGATTCAACTAGGGCGCTGGATGGGTTAATGGCCCATCTGGATGTGATGCAGAGGTAGATCCAGAACAAGCAGCTGGCTTGTAACCATGGTTGTGAGAGCCAATGATAGTCTCTTTTGAGTATGGATTGAATCAGGAAGCACATCGCAATGCCGCTGATGCAAATATCACAGACAGCCGAACTAATCAGATAGCCAAGGGGTAACAACATCAGTAATGTCTCAGCAATCCGTTGAAGATAGTGCGTATTTGATCGCAAGTCACAAAGGTGCGGGGTCATTGTTTGTTTGAGCAATGTGTTGAGTGCCAGTGACATATTGTCCGCATGAATCATTAAAC
>DLBP01000098.1 GCA_002480165.1 Proteobacteria bacterium UBA7821
GAGGTTCGAATCCTTCCAGGCGCGGTAATGTGAGTTAAAACCATGACACAAACAATCAATAGCCCTCAGATCACTTGGTTTCGGACGCTGTTCAATAGTGGCTACTACGATGCCTCACTATTAGATTGTGCCCACTATGCCAATAAACAGATTGACTACCTTCTAGACCAACACCATCAACAGTCTCTCTGTGCGATATTTGATATTGATGACACCTTATTGAGTTCCAAGCCTTTTCTACTCATGTATGGAGCGGAGTTCACGCAGGTGATCCAGGAAGACTGGTATCGCAAAAGCGAATGCCCTGCCATTCAACCAATCATTGATTTGTATCACAAGTTACAAAATAAGGGGATACCAATTTATCTTTTATCAGGGCGAAGCGACTATCTTTGGCATGAGACCAGACACAACCTTGAAAAAGCTGGTGTCACAGAGCCTAAAGCAATCTACTTAAGGCCCGAGGCAGAAACTGGTAAGGTATTTAAACAACGAATTCGAAAAGATGTCATCACAGCTAAGCATCAAGTACTGATGAATATTTCTGATAAAGCTTCTGACCTGATTGGGACTGACGCTTATTTGAATGTTAAGCTACCACATTTATATCACCAAGGTTTTAATTGTTATGACGCATTAGGAGATGATTCAAGATGAAAACTACCCTCGCCATAGTCCTGTTACTGTGCACTCACCTTGCCCACGCAGGCACTAATGATGCCTTGTCTAATATCGACCATGATTTGATGCGAGATTCACACAATAAAGGCCTACAAGCACTCTTTGTTCGCGATCAAGTGAACAACGCAATATTGCAGATCAACACATGGCTAGAGCAACAACCAGATATTCAGCCGGAGAAAATGGCTGCTGTATTTGACATTGACGAGACCTTATTGGACACCTATGCATTCATGGAGACAATGGATTTTAGTTATTCGTTGGATGAACTCGATGACTGGATGGCTACCGGCAGTGCTGGGCCGATTCAGCCAGTTCAGGCACTGTGTAAAATGTTCCTGGACGCGGGAGTCAATGTTTATCTATTAACCGGTAGACATGAAGCACTGCGAGCGGCTACAGAAGAAAACCTCAAACAATACGATTGCTCAAGCTGGCAGAAGCTCTACATGAGACCCAGTAATAATGGCAGTGACCAAATTAAAAATTACAAACTGGCAGCGTTTGATGAAATCAGCCAACGAGGAGAAGAGATTATCCTCGTGATCGGCGATCAACATCCTGATACATTGCATATGAGGTCCAAAGTTCGGGTGAAGTTACCTAACCCGTATTACAATATTATGAATGATGATGTCTTTTTGGCATTTGAGGACTTGAAAAAATCTAACTAGTCCTTATATAAGAGAGTAAGTATTTAGCTTCGGTCACAACATTAAGTGAACCAAGTTTGATTAACAAAACCAGGAGGTTAATGATGAGCGTTCAATTAATAGGCAATCGAGTCGCAATAGAGCCGTTTGAGGCGTCTAACAAAACATCTGGAGGGATTTTCCTACCAGAAGAGTCAAAACAGAAAGTAACGAAAGGCTTCGTTAGGTATGTTGGTCCAGGTAGTAAAGTTGATGGTCAGTGGGATCCATGTCCTGTTAAGCCAGGTGATACCGTCTTATTTGACCAGTATGCAGGTAGCCCAATTAGTGTGACAGGGCATGACAAAGATCTCATTGTTATGAGAGATACAGATATTATTGGTATTTTAGAAGACTAATTTCAATTTAAGGAGTAATCATGGTAAAAAATACAGAGTTTGGGACTGACGTAAGAGTCGCATTTAAAAATGGTACTGAGAAAATTGCCGAAGCCGTTGGTGTCACAATGGGTGCCAAAGGTAGAATCGTGTTAATCGCCAATAAATTTGGTCCAGCAAAGCCAACCAAAGATGGTGTGACTGTAGCTGAGAATTTTGAGTTAGCCTGCCCGAAAGAAAACCTGGCAGCATCTTTAGTTGCACAAGCAGCACAGGAAACCAATTCACAAGCGGGTGATGGAACAACCACGGCGACTGTTCTAACCTGGTCAATGGTGAGTGAGGGCATCAAAGCGACACAAGCTGGTATGAACCCAATGGACATCAAACGTGGTATGGATAAAGCAACCGCATCTATCATTGACGAACTCAAGTCCATTAGTATTGAGTGCGCGGACTCCAAGGCGATTGCACAGGTTGGCTCAATTTCTGCCAATTCTGACTCAAAAGTTGGTGAGATTATTGCAAACGCAATGGATTCTGTTGGTAAAGAAGGCGTCATAACTGTCGAGGAAGGCAGCGGTCTTGACAATGAACTAACAGTGGTTGAGGGGATGAAGTTCGACCGGGGATATTTGTCTCCATACTTTATCAACAATCAGCAAAACATGTCGGTTGAGTTAGAGAATCCATTTATTTTATTGGTTGATAAGAAAATCAGTAATATTCGAGAGCTCCTCCCACTATTGGAAGCTGTTGCAAAAGCAGGTCGCCCTCTACAAATCATCGCTGAAGATGTTGAAGGTGAAGCACTGGCGACCCTAGTTGTCAATAACATGCGTGGTACAGTCAAAGTATCCGCTGTCAAAGCGCCCGGATTTGGCGACAGACGTAAAGCCATGCTTGAAGACATTGCAGTCCTAACGGGTGGCCGAGTTATTTCAGAGGAAATTGGTTTATCACTAGAGACAACCACTATTGATGATCTTGGTACAGCCAAAAGAACGGTTATCACCAAAGATGCAACAACCATCATTGACGGTTCTGGTCAAGAAAGTGCGATTAAAGAGCGTATTGACCTAATTCGTCATGAAATATCACTCAGCAGTTCAGACTATGATAAAGAAAAGCTTCA
>DLBP01000021.1 GCA_002480165.1 Proteobacteria bacterium UBA7821
CTTTATATGATGTTTACATCACCACCTGATCAATCACTAGAATGGTGTGATGCTGGCGTTGATGGGGTGTTTAAATTTCTAAAACGACTGTGGCATTTCTCATACCAATTTCAAACAACGGTAAAACCAACGTCATCCCCAGCGGTCAGCACTGTTTCTCCCGTTGCCTTTGAACAACTCATCCAACAGGCCAATAGAGATATTGAAAAACTACAACTCAACACAGTCATCTCTGCTTGCATGAAAATGATGAATTCACTTCAAACGATCAACTATGCTAGCGATTTGGACGCCTACGGCCATTGTCGCCACTATTTGGGTCAACTACTCATTCTCTTGAACCCATTTGCACCACACATAACCACAAAGATTTGGCACTGTCTTGCGTATGAAGGTGCCATCCATGAACAACCCTGGCCGACAGCCAATCAAACCATTCTGAGAGACAGTCTGGTCAATTGCGTTATCCAAGTCAACGGCAAGGTTAAAGCACAGCTACAAATCACACGCGATGAGCAAGAAGACGCTGTGTTTGAGTTGGCGAAGCAAGACGAGAAAATAGCATCGATTATCGCCAATCGATCGATCAAGAAAATCATCTACATTCCGAACCGATTAATGAACGTTGTGGTGGCTGGGTAATCATGGGGATCATAGAACAATTAACTTATATCGTGAATATGCTGACGATCAATATCGAATATGGATTGTACTTGGTCGCTGTGTGTAGCGTGATTGAAGTAGTCAATATGCTACTGAATCGACGTTTATGTTTACTGGGTATTATACCAAGAAATCCCATATCACTGATTACTGGGCCAATTTGTTCACATTTCATTCATGCAGGCTTCAACCACATGTTTTTTAATATGTTTCCATTGTTTGTATTGAGCGTCTTTATGATGGAAAAAGGCTTGCCACACATGCTGTGTGTGTCATTAATGATGATGTATTCACAGAGCCTACTACTGTGGTTATTTGGACAACGGGGCATTCATGTTGGGGCCAGCGGACTGGTGATGTCCTACTTAGGTTACCTCATATATTCTGCTTATCACAGCCCTAATCTGAGCAGTATTTTACTCGCTTTGATTGGAATCTACTACTTTGGTGCTGCACTATTCTCAATCTTCCCTGACCAAAAAAGAACCTCATGGGATGGCCACCTGTTTGGATTGATATCAGGTGTTGGCGTGGCCCATTTCGGTCAATGCCTGTATCCATTCAATGTCATGACTGGTTGGCTATTGACCCATATCTAAAGTAGATTTCGGGTCAACAACTCAAACTTCAATAGATAGCATTTGTACTGATCTGTTGTGAAACTGTCCTGATTACTCACACACTGAACATCAACTTGCCACTGTTCTAACTTGCTAACCAAATCACTATTGGCTAGAATCCGTTTGCTAAGCGACAATAGGTTATGATCATTGCCTGATAAATAATGCATGGCACGTCGTATTAATCCACAACGGATGTCAGACATTCTGTCTAGTAAGCTGTTACAAGCGTATGCGTCCCAGGTGCTTTTGGTGTGATAATCGTGGACTGCTGACATAAACACGTGTGTGCCCAAATAGCGATCTAGTTCACAGAAAGTGTCAGCATACAGATCAATATCGTAGTGATGATCGACCAGATCAACAACCATATCAAGTGAACGTGTTAACGCAAAAAATGAGACTAACCGTGTCATCATGGCCTCACTAACCTGAGACTGGCTCAGGCTCTCTTGCAGTTTTTGATAATTAGACCATTTATTGAACTGTTGTAGCATACCCATTTTATCAGATAACTTTCTTAGACATTGTTGATAGTCTATAATCGACTCTTGGCGTATCGCTGTCGCTTTATTGGACAACAATAACCAGCGAGTTGCTTCTCGCAGTACGGATCGAATTCGACTGTTTAAATAAAAGGCCGTATCTAAACTCATCAAATGATTTTCTGAGTCAATATACTGTTGGATTGATGTCATATCGAGTATATCTCGAGCAAATATGTATGACTTGATCGTACTCTTCCCATCAACGCCAAGCTCTTCTCTCATTTGCATACTAAAGGCAACCCCCGTTTCAATGATAAAACGGTTACTGATCTCTGTTGCAATGATGTCATCTCTTAAGTAGTGTGAATCAATTTTATCTGCGTACTTCTCAACCATGGACTCTGGAAATGCATAGTATAAAAACGCCTTGGCACTCTCTAGTTTGATGATCTCACTGTCAAACAGCTCGGACTTGGCTTGTTTTTTTGCATGGGCAATCAGTATGGCAATTTCAGGTCGGGTAAATGATAAACCGTTGGCCCGTCGTTCTGCCAATACTTTGGTATCCGGAAGCTTGAGCGTGTCTTGATCGAGTAGTTTCTCTTCAATCTGTTCATCTAGATAACGGGTGAATAAGATGTATGACTGGCTTATTCGGTAAAGTGTTGTACTGATAATCATATTCTGATCTTCGTTATCCTTAACAACCATCTTGATTATCTCAGGTTTTAAAGAGTTCATGAACGCATTGCGCTCCTTGAGCGTTAGTATCCCTTTGTTGATTAAGTCGTTAAATAGTATTTTGATGTTAACCTCTTTATCTGAGCAGTCTACCCCGCCGAGATTGTCAATAAAATCGGCATTGATTAAGCCACCATTTAAATTGTACTCAGATCGGGCTGATTGGGTCAGACCTAGGTTACCTCCCTCAGAAACGACTTTGACTCGGAGTGACGAGGCATTTATTCTAAGTGGTATGTTGTTTTTATCACCCACTTCAGAATTAGTTTCCCAACTGGCTTTAACGTAAGTACCGATACCACCATTAAATAACAAATCCACATCTGATTGGAGTATCGCCTTGATGACGTCATTTGGCTCTAATTTACTAGATGGTGGCAGGTTCAGTACAAAACATGCTTGTTCCGACAGAGCAATTTGCTTGGCTGATCGTTGATAAACATGTCCACCTTCCGATAACAGCGTCTTATCGTATGCATCCCATCCTTTCGAACCATTGAATAAACGCTGCCTCTCTTGGTAACTGACTTCAGGATCTGGTGATGGATCAATGAAGATGTGCTGATGGTTAAATACAGCAATTAGCTTGATGTGTTTCGACAGCAGCATGCCGTTACCAAATACATCGCCAGACATGTCACCAATACCAACGACGCTAATCGGCTTTTTGCTGAGATCATGCTCTAAGGTTCTAAAGTGCCATAGGGCTGAATTCCAAGCTGTTCTGGCCGTGATGGCCATACTTTTGTGATTGTAGCCATCTCTGCCGCCTGAAGCAAAACCATCTGAAAGCCAGTATTCATTGTCATGTGCAATCTGGTTAGCTGTGTCTGATAAATTAGCCGTACCTTTATCGGCTGCAACAACGAGATAGGAGTCTGTGTCATCTAGGCAAATAATGCCTTTTGGTGGTATGATTCTATCTTGTACGATATTATCTGTAATGGATAGCATCGCCTGGATGAATATGCGATAGCACTGTTGAATATCCGCAGGGCTAACGTCGGATTTTCGAATAAAAAATCCGCCTTTTGCCCCATCTGGGACGATCACAGAGTTTTTAACAGCTTGAGCGGTCATCAAAGCGTGGATTTCTTCTCGGAGTCCCTCATTTTGATCTGACCATCGAATACCACCTCGCGATTTTTGACTGATTCTTAAATGAATCGCGATGAATTCATGATGATACACGAACATTTCATACATGGGGCTAGGTTCCAACATACCCGGCAGCTTAAGGTTCAGAAACTTGAGTATGAGTGCATCGGTTGACTCAATAAAATAGTTGGTTCTGACAGTAGCTTTAATTGCCTTGAATACAAATCTTAAAATTTTATCCATATACAATGACGTGACGCTATTAATCGACTCAATGATCTTCTCTTGTAATGCGTCCACTAAGTCGTTATTCGAATCCATGCCATGCATGAACTGAAAGAGTTGGTACAGGTCATTGACAATTGGGTGATTGTCGATGAGCGTTTGGTAAAACGCATCTAATGACGATGTGGTGATGTTGTGTTGAAAAATATATTGGCAGTACGCACGAAACAGATTGATCTGCTGAAGTGAAAAACCACCTAATAGTGATAATTGGTTGAGGGAGTCTGAAACGTATTGTCGTTGTAGGATGGCTTCAAACAGTTGCTCTATGACCTCTTTGTGTTGGGTGATATTCTCTTTACGTGAATCTGGCAGGTCAACTTTTAGAATTCTGATAAAGGATGAATAGCCATGCTGATAGACCCGGTGTGATTCTTCAGACAGCGTGCTTATGCCCATCGTCATTAGAATGTTTGTGATTTCAGATAGGCGCCAAAAACAATCACCAGTCATTTGATGATAGATTTTAAATACAATTGATTCATCATGGTGTTGTACGATTGATGCGATGACGGGCCGTTCGAATGACAGTAATTCTAAATGATTAATATCAACGATTGTCTCTTGAATGGTGTGTAGCTTTTTGTATCGGTTAGATAAGCTACTTGCATATAAGTCATAGAGCTGTATCGCTGTGGCTGTGTTAAAGTCTTTGAGGAGATACTGCTTTAGATTGTTATCCCAATCACTACAGATCTCCCGAATGTCATCTTCGAAAGACAATGAGGTTTCTTGGTCTGGTAATTCCTTGAGTAGCACTTGAATGTATAGAATGGCTTGATCGAGGTCAGTCAGAATTAGCTCTGACACCACATCTTTGGCATCGAGTCGGTTGCTTAAAAATGATTCAACATTTTTTTGCAGTCTCACCGAAAAATCATCAATGGGCATTAATACGTAGTAAGAGAGCGTTAAACTGTGAATATTGGTCCGGGTGATGACTTTGATGCTGGCTCTTCCCTGATGGGTGTATATGCCTACGACCAAGTTGTATAATTGTCGTTCATCTGAAAGAAACAGTTCATCTCTGGGTAGTGTTCGGATAATCTTTAAGATTGCTTTAATGCCGTAGTCACTGTTTTTGTAGCCTGACAACGTCTTAATGGCTTCGATTTTAGATTTTAGCCAAGGGATAGTTAACGGATCATTTTCATAGGCATCTGATGGAAATAAACCGAGAAATTGGTACTCATATATCGATTCATTGTCATTAAACGAGATCGTGATCATATTGGTGTAAACATCGCTGTGTAATGTTGCTTTTGTTTGCGTTTTGTAGATGTTAACTTCCGGCTTGTTGACAATTTCACCAGCGCTGTAGGTTCTGATTTTAGATTGGTGTTTTCTGTGCAAAACCCCTAAGACTTCTGATTCAAGCGGTAGCCTGTGAAAGGATTTCTTCTTTTTCTGGTACTTAAACGCCCGGTAGCCAAATAAATTGTAACGATCATGGATCCATCGAATTAATTGAATCATGTCATCTTTCTCGACTTTTAGGAGAGCGGTATCTGGATTTATTTTATCAATCGCATGCATGAGCTTCGCTTGAACGGGCCGCCAATCATTATTAACCAAACGCAAGTCGTTCAAAGTAGCCTGTAAGTTATCAATAATTGCCTCAATAGGGTCAGATGATTTAGTTAATTCGATAATTAGCGCGTAATGTGATTCCTTTCTACTGTTCTTGTGTTTGATACCGAAGCTTTGAATGCGTGATTGATCATCACGACACACATCAAAGCCAGAAGTGTTTAGGATGAGTGTGATATTGACTTTAGATCGTCTGACGACTAGGCGAATGGATCGCATGAGGAATTTGTAATCAATGGAGGCGACATGCAGCGCGTAAACAGGCTGGAAATGTTGGCTTAACTGGCTTACCTCATGGTAGGAAACGCCATAATCTTCGGTCATTTGGTAGGAGAGTTGCCATTGTTGTTCAGCGATATCGTACAGTGTCTTTGAATCGATAATAATGTTATCTTGTAGAATCGATGACTTGATAAAAGCCGTATAAAATTCAATTTGGCAAGGTGGGCGGTCAGCGCCTTGGTCGATGAGATAAGCTTCAATATCTTTGATGGTTTTGTGCATCGTTAATCCATTTAAACAATCTTACTTATTATAGACCATAATGATTGTTCGAACAAATGGCTGTTTGTACCGATACAAATTGAGCGATTGTGTCGCTTTATGGTTATCAATCGATTGATTTTTATCGCAAAATCGTGTAAAGTTGTGCTAGATAAAAGAGGCTAGTATGTTAAGAGTTTTACTCGTTGAAGATGACCAACTATTAGGCGATGGCATTCGAACGTGTTTAAAGCAACTGGGCTATACCGTTGATTGGGTTTTAGACGGGCAGCATGCAGTGATGACAATCGAACAAGAGCATTATGATTTGATGTTGTTGGATTTGAATTTGCCAAAAAAAAATGGACACGAGGTACTAAAGACCATTCGTCTGAAAAAAAACTCGATTCCAGTTATTGTATTGACCGCAAAAGATGAGATAAACGATAAACTCAAAGCACTGGATACGGGTGCGGATGACTATCTTGTTAAGCCAGTTAACCCAATGGAGTTGAAATCCCGGATCAATGCGATTCAGCGGAGAATCCACTCGCACATTAGCTCAGAGATAGAATTTGGTCCATTGGCACTTGATACCGCAACCCACAGCTGTAAGATTAACAATGTCCCCATACTTCTGTCCAAATATGAATTTTTAATTTTGCATAAAATGATACAGCAACCCGATAAAGTCATCAGGCGCGCATTATTGATACAGACACTGTATGGCTGGGATGACGACACTGAAAGCAACACACTCGATGTGCATATCTGCAATTTACGAAAAAAATTATCCAATACAGTCAGAATTGTCACAGTGAGAGGTGTTGGATACATGTTAAAAGCCATATGAATTATTCGATTAAGACATTTACAATTGTAAACCTCTTAATTTCAGTTTGTAGCGTTGTCTTTATCACCATCGTCATCCATTTGATGATCGAGCATGATCGATTTTCTGCCTTTCTCGATAATCAATTGAAGCACACCAACCAAACCATATCTGCCACATTGGCTGATCACTTAACCATCGAGGCAGTTGACGCGCTTTCGAAACACATGACCACCCACTATAACCAGATTAAAGACGCCGACTATCATGTTGAGTATATCGTATGGAATGAATTGAATATCCCCATCATTAGAACGCCACAAGCGCCTTTTATGACACACCCATCAGGAGACAAACAGGGTTTTTCAAACGTCGAGCTGGGTAAACGTTACTGGCGTATTTATCATTCAAATAAACCCGGTTCAAATATCGCTATCACCTCCATGTATCTGATGCAATCTAGAGTTCAGCTAGAAAAGAATGTCACTCGAAATGGCGTACTCGTCATGTTAATGGCTCTGCCTTTCTTTGCTTTAATTATTTGGTTTATTATTCAACGAGGCTTATCAAGTATCAGCCTCACAACCAGTGAAGTGGCCAATCGTGAACCCAATCACTTAGAGCCAATTCCGCAGCGTGACGTTCCTTATGAGATATTACCACTGATCCAACAGCTCAATATTCTGTTTGTACAATTAAAAAATGCCTTGATCAGAGAAAAACAGTTTGCCGGAAACGCTGCCCACGAATTGAGAACCCCATTGGCCGCTATCAAGATGCATGTGCATGCAGCGATTCATGATTGCCAAGACGAGAGAACGCTGGCATCACTCAATAAGGTCATGCTAGGCGTTGATCGCAGTCAACATCAAATTAATCAATTACTGACTTTAAGTAGTATGATACCCGATTCACTCTCGACCGATACACAGCTAGTTGATATCAGTGGGAGTGTGACTGAAGTCATCGAGCACAGCATTAATGATGCACTTGAACGCAACATTTTAATTAATTTTGACACACAAACAAACGCACGCGCCCGCGGTTATCCGGATGCGATTTTTATCCTATTTAGCAACATCATAAGCAATGCCATCAAATACAGTCCAAATGACTCTGATATTCTGATTAAAATCTTTGAAGCAGATTGTAACATTGTTTGTGAAATCATCGATGAGGGCTCCGGTTTGTCGAGCACTGAAATGAACCATGTGTTTGATCGATTCTATCGCGCAACGGGGTTGACTCAAGCAGGTACTGGCTTAGGGCTGAATATTGTAAAACAAATTATCGATCTACACCACGCTAACATCAATCTGATCAATCGATCTGATCGAAGTGGGCTGATTGTTCAGGTAACCATTGCAAAAGCTGACGATGATCTGGGTCGATAAATTGGACTTACTCACAATTCCTGTGGATAAATCTGTGGAAAACTCGATTTTAAGCGATTTTATGACAGGAACCACGGTCACTTTTGACAAAGTGATCAATTTTAGATCATCTTTAATTGCTTGTAAAATCAACCACATACACGTAAGCGGATGTATTAACTGAGAGTTTAAATGCCCTTGGCAAAAAGAGAAATTTCATGCCTTATTTGTTGACAAACACAGAATTATCACGATCACTGACGCAATTGAATACTCAAAGCCACAAGATGACACTTTCATTAGCCAAAAGAGTCCATATTGTTCAGGTCAATCAGTGGATTATTGAGAGCTACTTGGCTGACAAGCCCAACGCTTTCGTCATCTCCTCACTCGAGTCATGGCTATTATGGCTTGAGCTCGCTCTGACCCATCCGGGGTCGGCCTCAACAACCGATCAATCCGAGGCAATTGAGCACTTGACCCACTTGTTTAATGTCAATCAGTCCGTGATTCGACACATCGATCCCCAGACCGATTCCAAGTATCAACAAACCGATTATGGCCATATTTATCGGATCTACCTGTCTCATTGCCAGGAAAACCAATTGATCGATCTGACCATGATTGCATCACAGCTTAGACAAGGCACTGTCCGCCCACTCAAAACCGATGTCCGGGTGTTATGTCATTCTAATATTGATCGGCTACCCTTCGATCGCTGGGCCGGCTATGAGTTAATCGACCCGATGAATCAACAGCAAAGACATTGTCTCACTGACAATGAGACAGACGAATTAAATGCACTGGTTGATTGGTGTCATCAACATGCCAGTCAATCACAGTGGCCAATGACCATCGTTGCCCCCGATGAACCAACGGTCATTCAAGCCATCACAGCCCACCTATGCGCTAACCTACGACCGGGTTTAACGCTATCCGACTGGTCTGAAGACAGTCATCGCTACCGACTGGTGACACGAGCCACACTGGCTTTTTTGTCATTACATCACGAGTCGACGATTGATGACTTACTCATACTATTGCAATCAAATCATCTTAACCTCAGCTTGCCTCAAAGCGATATTGACCACCTAGCTGCACTTAGAACGCGGATGACAACACTCAAGGATGCCTACTCATTCATCGAGTACCAGGCCCATTTAGATGAATTAAAACTATTGCTTAAGCGAATAATTTCACTCTGTCAAATCAGCGGCTCAGCTCATCGCATTAATCAATGGGCACACCACTTTAAGCAGCAATTGGTCCAGATCGATTGGCATCAATCCACACCTGCCGCCTACAGCAAGCGATTTGATGAACTACTCGAGCAGCTGATCAAGCAACAGCATTTGTTTGCCGAAATCAATCAAGCCACTGCGATCACAATGATCCACAGTCGATTGAGCCAGATGGTTTTCTACCCAGTTGACAAGACAGCGCAGCGACTGCATCTGATCAGCGCCAAGCAGGCCATTCATTGCCGATTACATCACGTCTGGGTCTACGGCTGCCACCAGTACTTTTATCCGGCTTGTTTGAACCGAAAACAAGCAGAACTTGGGTATTTAAACATTCAGACTCCAACAGCAACTGAAAACCAACAAGCACTCATGGATCATTTGTGCCGACACACCCACGACGTCACATTTAGTAGTTGTAGACAATATCAAGGCCAAGCAGTCGAGCCAATCCCATTGATTGTATCCTGCCAACCGGTAGATCGTTATGAACAATCGGATCAGCCGGTGAAGCCATGGCTACCAACTGGCATCCACTGCCAAAAAGATTTACCACACATCAGCGGTCACCAATTATTGCTCGATCAATCCCACTGTGCTTATAAGGCTTATGCCAGACATCAGCTTCGTATCCAGAAAACTCAGAATAAATCAGCTAATTTTTCAATCGATGCCCTGGAGAAAGGTCGTTTTGTTCATTCAATATTACAACAGTTTTGGTCGGTTACACACGACCACGCAACATTGATAAGCCGTTCAATTGACCAAGAGGCCTTGCTGTTAGATCGACTCATTGGCAGGCAATTACAACACTATACCAAACAATTAAAAATTAACGACCACATCTTAGTTGAGCACAATCGGGTTAAACAGCTGATACAAAAATGGCTATTACTTGAAAAAGAGCGCGAACCGTTTTCAATATTACGCCTAGAACACCCAATCGAGCTATCGATTCGAACACTCCCTATTAAACTCGTGATTGATCGAATTGATCGCTTACGCGATGGCAGTCTATTTATCATCGATTACAAGACCTATCCAGCTAAGCGGGCTGTTTGGCTTGCGGATCGTCTGCCGGACTTACAATTGCAACTGTATGCACTGGCTTGTCGCTCGCTGGGTGACATTTCAGGGCTGGCTTTTGCGCATTTACACCATACTGGCTGTCAATGGACTGGTCTCTCAACCCAATCGGCTGATCACGGACTAATACAGCCAAGCCAAATTGGCTCGGGTAAAGAGACATTCGAGGAGTTATTTAACCATTGGCAGCGCTATTGTGAATCAATGGTCACTGAATATCTCCAAGGTGGTATTGAAGCAAAACCTTATTTCCATGACAGTTGTCATTACTGCGAGTATCAATCCACTTGTGGTATTTTAGATGGGGATGATTGATATGGCAAAAAGTGATTCACAATCTCGATTAGAGGCACTGGATACCACTCAGTCCTTTATTGTCGAAGCGCCTGCTGGATCTGGCAAGACAGAATTGTTGGTGAGTCGATTTCTAGCATTAATCGCAACAAGGCAGGTGAAGCCGGAGCAGGTGTATGCCATCACCTTCACGAAAAAAGCACAGTTTGAAATGAAACATCGAATTGAATCGATTTTAAAGCAAGCTGAAGCCAAAGAGACGCCCAAACCACACCAACAGACCAGCTATTCGCTTGCAAAGACAGTCCTAGATTTGGACGAAAAACACCAATGGAAATTACTCGACCAAATTGATGCATTAAACATCATGACGATTGATGCCTTAACACAAGGTCTGTTAGATACCTCACTTCCGAGTCAACCGCGTTTAGACTTGTGTGTCTACCCCGATGTGATCTACCGTCGTGTTGTTGAACAAGCCATGAGCGCCCACCAATTACCCGATAGTCTATCGTCAGCATTCAAGAGGTTACTCCAACTAACGCAAAATAACCTGGATCATCTCACGGAATTGTCGTGTTTACTGTTAAGAGAACGAGAGACATGGCTTCCATATCTCAGTGAGCTAAAAAGGCATTCAGTTCAAGACCAATCCATCAAACAAGCACTGTGTCAATGGACCCATTCACAGCTAGAGCGGTTTTATCAAGCCATAGGTCCGTCATTATATGATGCGTTTTGCCGTTATTATTTAACCGCAATGCCCGATCAAGTGATTTCACCGTCTTTAAATCTAAATCACTGGCAGGATTTACTGGCTTTATTACTAACTCGTAGCAAATCGTTGAGAAAGCGCATCAACCATGCATGGATTAACGATCGAGAACAAGCCATCGATATCGCGGCCTTAAAAAGCCTGCATCAATCGCTCGTTGATCAGATTGATACCGCTGGGTTGCTCGATGACCTACTGTATATTCGTGAATTACCCCGTGATCAGATTCTATCGGAACAGACTGATCTAATCCGAGCATTTTCAGTATGGTTACCTTATATTGCGGCCCATTTAAATATCTACTTTGACCAGAATAAAATAGCCGATTACACTCACTTTAGTCTGACACTCCAGGGATTATTATCAGATGATGACAATGCATTAGCGCATCACTATCGGATCAATCAGCAAATACACCATTTATTGGTCGATGAATTTCAGGACACCTCGATCAATCAGTATCAACTGCTAATCTCGTTAACACAACATTGGGACCAAGCGGTTAACACGTTATTTTTAGTGGGTGACCCCATGCAGTCAATCTATCGCTTTAGAAAAGCCGAAGTTGAACTGTTTAGCCAAATACAAGACCATGGTTTAGGCTCGATTCACCTCAACCAAATTCGCTTATCAACCAATTACCGATCTAGCCCTGTTGTGGTTGATTCGATTAACCAACTATTCCATTTGATTGGTCAATCAAACACGGCTAAGTTGAGTCAACCCGTTATTTATCAATCGTCAGTGAGTGGCCAGAGCAGTATTCGTGCGGGTGATGGCGTTTATGCGCATTGGCTTGACGACGCTGATTCAGATCATGAATTAATCCACATCACCCAATTAATTGAACGGTTATCGATGCAGTGTGCTGATGAGTCAATTGCAATTCTGGTGCGTTCACGCAGTCAGATTAAGCCACTGTGTCGTTATTTAATGAAACAAGGCATCGAATTCGTAGGGGATGAATTAATCCCCATTAATCAGTCACAGTGGTTACATGACTTGCTGGCTGCAACCTTACTCTTGTTTGACCAAGACGATCAGCTGATCTGGTTTCAGATATTAAAATCCCCTATCATCACCCTACCAGATGCGCCGCTGTCATCACTACAGTGGACTGATGACTTATCCGCTTGGTATACCCAGCTCGATGATCTATCCAAGACGCATGAACCCTTAGCGACGTTTCTCGATGTATTGAGACAAACCCGGCAGCATTTACCACTGGGCGGGATTCGACCCATCATCAATGACTTTTGGAGGCAACTGGGATTTTATCACCCAAAGAACCACAATCAAGTGAACATGTCACTGACCGTATTAGATATCATTGAAACGATTCTAATGACTGACACAGCTGTATCCAAGACGTTATTGATGACGCTTATTGACAACAAGTTTATTGATCACAAACCCAGCGCCATCAGTCAGGTACACATTTTAACCATTCATAAATCAAAAGGCCTCGAGTTTGACCACGTGATATTGCCATGCTTACATAAACGGGTTCGGCCGCTTGATAAGAAACCGCTGTACATTGACACCATGAAAGGGGCTCAACGCTTGACCGTCATCGCACCAAAAGACAGTCAGGAAAACCCCAATCAATGGTACCAATTCATGCATTACCAAAACCAACTCAAAGATCAACACGAGCGCATTCGTCTATTTTATGTTGCGTGTACTCGAGCAAAATGTCAGTTGCATTTCACCGCAACATTAACCGAGAAACCCGTCATCAAGGATCCAATTTTGTCGGCGCTGACAACACAGTATCCCGCACGCACTCCTTCTCCGGAGACACTCGAGATCGAAGACGCTCCCACATTAACTCGGTATCAAATGCAGCCTTGTGCCAGTCACATTCGTGTGTGCTCAGCGAACACCAGTGCGGCCAAACCCATCAACACAGCTCAGCAATTAACGGGCTCAGTCTGTCATCTGCTCATTGAAAAGACCAGTGGATCGATTGATGAATTAAATCGGATAAAATCGCATGCTGTGATTGTGTGTGATGCGTTGATTCCAGAATTCAACCGCAGAGAACATGTGCCTATTGTGAATACGTGTCATGAGATTGTTAGCAAATGGTATGGTATTGATTGGGTTTCTTGGCTATTCTCTCACCCAATTGCAAACAAGCATCATGAAATTGAACTACACCATCAGCTAGGGCCCCGTATCCAAACGCTGCGTATTGATTATCTCATTGAATTCCCTGAGATGTACTGGGTGGTT
>DLBP01000045.1 GCA_002480165.1 Proteobacteria bacterium UBA7821
TGGATTTCTAGATGACGGATATGCATGTGGCAGTCATCATGGATGGCAATCGACGCTGGGCTAGAAATAAGTCATTACCAGTCTCATTGGGTCACAAAAAAGGGGCTGACCGACTCCTGGAGTTGCTCAATGTCGCAGTCGAACAAAGAATTAAAGCATTGACAGTCTATGCCTGGAGCCGTGATAACTTTCAAAGGTCTCACGAAGAACAGTCCATGATTTTTGACCTAATGATGTTAGTGTCCAGCCGATTTATCCAACAAGCCATTCGTTTGGATATTTGCGTCAAACACATTGGTGATTTGGCTCTATTACCACACAAAGTGTCACACAAGCTGCAAGAGATTGAGGAAAAGACCAAAAGCCATCAAGGCCTTAAGTTATTTATAGCTGCGGCTTATTCGAGTCGATACAGTATTACCAGTGCGGTTAAAACCATCGCTGAACGCGTCCAAAGTCAACAGCTGTGCGTTTCAGATATTAGCGAATCACTGTTAGACATGATGCTGCGATCTCAACATACCGATGCTCCCAACTTATTAATCAGAACAAGTGGCGAGTGTCGGCTCAGTGATTTCTTACTCTGGGAAATCGCCTACACCGAGATTTATTTTTGTCAGAAAAAATGGCCAGATTTTCAGGCAAAAGATTTTAAGGATGCTTTGTTATGGTATCAGGGTAGACAGAGGCGTTTTGGATGCTAGAGATCTTGGGTAGTGAGCGCAATCGATATCTTTCAGCCACCGTGGCAATGCCACTGGTGATACTGAGTATACTACAACCAGACGCGTTTTTATTCAAAGTGACAGCCATGTTACTCTTATTTTGGTCTGCCAAAGAATGGTCCAGCTTAGTAAGCTTATTTAAAATCGGCAGTCAACTGTTCACAACGATCACAATCGCAGGGTTTGTCATACTAGGCTTGTGGGTCATGCCATTATTGAGCCATACAGCCCAATACCTAGTGTCTGCTGGTATGTTGTCAATGCTAGTTCTTGGTACATTACCCGTTGTGTGTGCTGTGTTTGGTATGCACGGTTTACTGTTTTGTTTTCAGTCAGGCTTGTTTTGGTTGTTTATGGGCGCCGTAATCCATGCAGCGCTGGCTTTTAGTTTTATCATCTTGAGAGACAGTTCTATTGAATTAATGCTCGCACTGTTATTAATTTGCTGGTGTAACGATACAGCGGCCTATCTTGTGGGCAAGCACTATGGGGCATGGAGAATCACATCGCTTAGTCCAAATAAGACATGGGAGGGCTACTTAGCCGGTTTCTTTGTTTTATGGCCATTGATTGTCTGGTTGTTTGATCAAGCGCCTGGCACAATCACTACGCTATTTAGCCCACAGCTACAAGCCAACCTGGGTATCATCCCATTAGCGTGTCTGGTGGCATGTATGACCAGTGGTATGCAGTTAGTTGGAGATATTTTTGAGAGTGCTTTAAAAAGACAAGCGGATGTTAAAGACAGTGGTGTGTTTCTACCGGGTCATGGTGGATTACTCGATCGCTTAGACAGTATGTTTCTGGTGATGCCAGCATCGAGCTGCTTGGTTTTGTGGAATGATTTTTCTTGGGGATTGATTTAAGATGAGACAACGTATTGTTATGGTATTGTGCGCGATATGCCTACAAATTGCCCATGCCGATGATTTATTAGAGCACATTAGTATGACGGGCTTAAAAATAGTATCTGAGCAAAGAATGATCGATCAGCTGAATCTAGAACAGGGACAGGTAGTTGATGCTGACGTGCTAGACGACATCATCAAAAGCCTCTATAAAACAGAGCTATTTAAGGATGTTAGTGTGACTTTTGATCAAGGTCACCTGATGATTGATGTAGATGAGAACTTGCATTTATCTGAATATACTTTCACAGGTGTTGGTTATTGGCGGTCGGATTCCTTTAAGGAGATATTAGAGACCGTTGGTTTGAAAAAAGGCAGCACCATATCGCCTTACCATACTAAACGGCTAGAGCAATTAGTGAAGCACTATTATGAGCAACAGGGCTTCTTTGACTCATCGATGACCATTGATTACACCATAGACGAAACATCAGGTCGCGTTAACTTACACTTACACATATCAGAGGGGTCGATGCGGCGGATACAATCAGTCACCATCGAGGGTAATGAATCATTTGATCATTCCAAGCTATTGAGAGTAACTGATATTCGTGAAACACAATGGTGGAATATCATTCAAATGGATGATCTCTACTCACAGTCACGTTATGAACTTGCTAAGGAACTGATCGAGGATTACTACTACAGCCAGGGTTATTATAATTTCCAATGGCTGAGTGATGAGGTGAATGTAGCAGAGGATGGGTCGGTTGCTATTGTCTGGCGCATACAAGAAGGCCTGCCATGTTATCTGGGAACAATCGAGTGGTCAGCCGTAACAGAGATTGATCAAGATGATCTCAATGACTTGGTTGATCAGTATGTTCAATCTGGATCCCCAGCATTTAGAGATAACATCGTTGACGCAAAACATGCTATTGAGCATTATTTAGGCAATCTTGGCTATGCTATGGCTGTTGTTGATATGGTGATTACCCCAACACAGGAAGTTGATGGTAAGGTCTACGTGAGTGTCCTCTATCAGATCGATGCGGGGCGGAAGTTTCGTATTAGGCAAATTGATTTCCAAGGTAACTACTTAACAAGTATTGATCTATTCCGTCAGTTTCTACCCGTTTATGAAGGGATGTTGTATTCAGAGGATGTGTTCAATCAATCATTATGGAAATTAAATTCAAAAGCATACATTCAAAATGCATCGTGGGAAGTCCTACCGGTAGCGGGTGTGGATAATGCACTGGACTTGTTGTATCACTTAGAAGAGGTCAGTAAGCGGAGTTATATTGTCAAGTATGGTTACAGTTCTATTGATCACCAATTCGTTGGTTTTCAGTTTAATGAAAACAATTTCATGGGGCTTGGTATCTCAACAATGTTGGATGCGTCATTATCAAAAGTGAGTCAAAAAATCTCGTTTTCACTGAACAACCCACACCTGTTTGGTGGCAATTGGGGTTCATCGACGACGATAGATTACCAACGGTCTAATAACAACAAAACGGCGGTGACAGATTATATAGCAAGAGATTTTTCTCTATCACAGGGCATTGCCTATTGGTTGAGTGATCATAGCAATGTAGGGGTTAAATTGGCCTACATCAATAAGGAGTTGAGTCAAACAGAAAACCCAAGTCGTGACTTTGTTAGCTTTATTGATCGATATGGCAGTGATATACAGCAGTTAAATTTGGTTGTTGAATGGGACTACAATCAATTAAATCGCTGGTATATGCCGCAAGAAGGTTATAAGCTTAGTGCGTCTAGCTCTGCACATCGGCTTTGGTCTAGTGCGGATAACTCTAATTGGGTTTCGGCGTTTGCTAAATGGGTCGGTTATTTTCCCATCGTGAAAACAAATGAGGCAAATAGGGATTGGATATTCTTAGTCTCCACTAGCATTGGCTCAAAATTTGCACTTGGTTCTGGTTCAGAAGTGCCATTTTATAATCGATATTATGCAGGTGGTAATGGCAGTGTGCGAGCATACAAACCCAATTCGCTGGGTAACAAAGACATGAATGGTGATGCTAGGGGTGGGGATTACTTGACAGAATTGTCCTTGAACTTGATTGTGCCCAATCCAATTAGTGAAGATTTGAGGACATCTCTATTTGCAGATGCTGGACAAGTGCATTTGTCGTCGATTAAATTAGCTGATACTCGCTATTCCGTCGGTATCAATTTAGAGTACACCTTACCAATACTGGGTGTGCCCATTACGTTGTCAGCTGGTAGGGGCCTGAATCCACAAGGTGTTGAGCGATTAAAAGAGTTCACCTTTGATCTTGGTTTTTCTTTTTAGCCGATTGTAACCCTGTGAATGATTTGTTGAACGGTTGTTATTCGTCAGCTTTTTCACAATCAAGGGGCATGGTGGCTGTATAAAGACGCATGCGCAAGACGGCGCCATGATCAAGTTTTAGATAGGCTTTACATTTTAATATGATATGCTAACATGTACACATGTTATTTTAGGAGTTGACGTGAAAAAAATAGTTATGTTGCTTGTTTTGACAAGTCTTTCACTTTCTTATGCTGGATTGTTTTCCGGTTCTGAAGACGCTAAGTTTGGTATTGCTGTCGTTGATTTGGGAAGAATCATGGAGACGTCCACGGTTTCTAAAGAGGCACATGAGACACTGGCTGCTGAATTTGACCCAAGGCGTGCAGAAATTGTCGAAACTTCCAATGCATTCAAGCAAGAGTACGAGGACTTCAACCGTGATAAGTCTCTAATGACTGATGAAGAAGTCCAAGCTAAACAGGAGCTATTGGCTTCTAAATCAGCTGATTTGACAGCCACTCAGATGAGTTTTGAGCAGGAGTTTTACGACGCGCAAAACACATTGTTTCAGAAATTACTTGATCAGGTCAAGCAGTCTGTGAATCGCATAGCCAAATCAGAGGGTTACTCACTCGTATTGCCAGCAAATCAGGTGGTCCACTACGAGAAGACTCATGACATCACCGATAAAGTCCTGCCAACTTTGACGAGCGTTGTCAGTAGTGCAGATGCTGAAGAATAAATGACCGTGTTAACACTGCATGATATTAGCCAAGCGATCAACGGTGCTTGTGTTAATATCTCCAACCTGAAGGCGCCAGTCACTCGACTGGCGTCTCTGGTATCAGCAACACCGGCAGATATCTCTGTTCTATCTAGTGCCAATTACATCCATGCAGCAAAACAGTCATCGTGTCTAGCGCTGGTTGTCTCGAAGCAATTATCCCATCAGTTTGCTCAAGATGAAACGCCAATGATCGTTGTAGAGGATGCGGAACACGCTTGGATTGCTTTGGCCAAACTTTTTTTTCGGCAAACAAGGGCTTTGTTTGAAGTAGCAGATTGCCGAAAATCGCACGCTTTGATTGACCAATCGGCAGCTATTGATCCCAGTGCTGTGATTGCTCCAGGTGCCACAATTGGTGCTGGTGCAACCATCGGGTCAGGGACTGTTATTGGTGCAAATAGTTCGATTGGCTCAGGTGCTACCGTTGGTCGAGACTGTTACATTTATCCTGGTGTAACCATTCTAGATCAGGTGTTGGTTGGTGATCATTGCTCAATCGGATCGGGTTCTGTGATTGGATCGGAAGGGTTTGGCTTTTTTAATAAAGACAAACAGTGGCATCACATTCCACATTTAGGGACCGTTATCATTCAAGACAATGTCAATATTGGTGCTAATTGCTCAATCGACAGAGGGACCTTAGATAACACGTTGATCGAAGAGGGTGCGATACTGGATAATCAAATTCACATTGCCCACAATGTCACCATTGGCCAATGCACAGCGCTGGCTGGCGGGACTTCAATTGCTGGTAGCGCGACGATTGGTCAGTATTGCCGAATCGGTGGTGGTTGCCTGATAGCCGGTCACTTGTCTATTTGTGATCATGTTGATTTGATTGGATCAACTTCTGTTCGGAAGTCTATCGACAAACCAGGTGTTTATGGTAGTATCTTTGGCCATATTCTAGCACACGCAGAGTGGGCGAGAGCATGTGTTCACTTAAAAAACATCACAGAGTTAGCGAAAACAATGAAACAAAAACTTGGGTTTGATCGTGCTGGAAATTAAAAATTATCTACCTCAACGCTATCCATTTCTCATGGTCGATCGTGTAGAGAAAATTGATGCTAATGAAATCATCGGTTTTAAAAATTTAACGATTAATGAGCAGTTCTTTCACGGTCACTTTCCTGGTTATCCCATTATGCCAGGTGTGCTGGTGATCGAAGCACTGGCTCAGATATCTGGTATATTGGTAGTCGATCGTTTAAAAAAACAATCAGATAAATCCGACGTTGTGTTCGAATTTATGCTCGTCGGCGTTGATAAGGCAAGATTTAAGAAGCAGGTAGTTCCTGGTGATCAGTTGATGTTGCACGCAAAGATCGTCAAGAACAAAGGTAAGATTTTTTATTTTGACGTTTATTCATCAGTCAAAGACCAGATAACCAGTAAAGCTGAGGTTATGTTAGCAGATGTCACTCGTTCACCCGCATAGCATCGTAGATCCATCCGCAGTTATTGCTGATGACGTCACTGTTGGTCCATGGTCGCATATTGGCCCTGGCTGTACCATTGGTTCGGGCACAACCATTGGCCCACATGTTTGTATCCATAAAAATACAAAGATCGGTTGTCATAATACAGTACACGCCTTTGCGTCTATCGGCGGTAACCCTCAGGTTAGTGATTACAAGCAAGAAGATGTTAGCACGTTAACAGTCGGTGATCGGAATGTTTTTCATGAGTATGTCACCATTAATCGTGGTTGTTGTATCAGAGGTTCAGGCAAGACGGTTATTGGTTCTGACAATTTATTTCAAGTCTCATCACATGTTGCTCATGACTGCCTGATTGGTAATCACGTCATTTTTGGGAACTCATCAGCCGTTGCTGGTCATGTCAAGATATCAGACTTTGTCATTCTTGGCGCATGGGTTGGTGTGCATCAGTTTTGTGAAGTGGGTAACGGTAGCTTTTTAACGCACAGTGCGATGGTGACACAGGATATATTGCCTTTTTTGATAGTTGCTGGCAATAAAGCTCGGGTTAGGGGGATTAACGTTGAGGGGCTTAAAAGAAGAGCGGTGAGTCAAGCAGACCTGTCTGTCATCAAGAGAGTGTATAAGTCGGCATATATTCAAAAAATGCCTCAAAATGAGTTAATATCACTGGTTAAAGATTTATTAGACGAGGGGCATGAGCTTCTGCGGCCTATGCTGGATATGCTGCAGCTAACTAAACGAGGGTTTTTGCGGTAATTGAGAAGATGTCTTCAATGTTTTCATCAGCTCTCAATGTCAGTATTTCAGGCGCCCCCTCTTCTTTAATTAAAATAGTGTGTTCCCATTGCGCTGATAGCGTGTGATCTTTTGTGACGACTGTCCATCCATCTGGTAGTTGTTTAATGTGACGGCTGCCTAAATTAATCATGGGCTCAATCGTGAAAGTTAGACCGGGTTCCAGCAGTTGGCCTGGTGACTGTTGTTGGTCATAATGAAGCACCTGAAAGCCGTTTTCATGCATGACTTGTCCAATACCATGGCCGCAGAATTCATGGACTGTGCTGCAATGGTTGGCTGTTGCATGTTGTTCGATGATTTTTCCAATGGCATTGATGTTATTTCCAGGCTTGGCTAGCTGAATACCTAAGTATAGGCACTCTTGTGCTACCTGGCAGACTTTTTTCGCGGCTGCTGATGGTTTTTTCCCGACTATAAACATGCGAGATGTGTCACCGATGAAGCCATCTTTTTCAACAGTAACGTCAATGTTGATGATATCACCGTTTTTAAGCTTTTTCTTCCCGGGGACGCCATGGCAAATGACATGGTTGATAGACGTACAGATTGATTTAGGGAAACCCTGGTATCCTAAGCAGGCTGGTCTTGCTTTCAGCTCTTGGGTGATGTAGTCGTGACAAATCTCATCGAGCTTTTCCGTTAGGATTCCCGCTTTGACGTGTGGTTCGATCATGGTTAGTACTTGTGCTGCGTACTGCGATGCGACTCGCATTTTTTCAATCTGAGTCAAGTTTTTTCTGAAATGAGATAATGTGTTTGTGTGTTTTCGCATACCTTGTACCCATATTTTGAATCTACTCTAGCATTTTTTGTAGGCGCTGTATATTTCTTTTGCGTACTGGCTATTGGTGCTGGTCCAGATAGAATAGGCCTCATGTTGGTCAAAGAGAGGTTTGTCTTTTTTTTCAGCAGCGATAAATAGCAAAATGTCGACTAACTTAATAAAATCATGGGATATCTGTTGATATAAAATATCATGTTCCCTAACGTACAGTGTGTGGTAGGCTGTACTGCCCATATGGCACGTGAGGGGAATGGCTGTGGCCATATTTTTACTATTTTGAGGAAATAAGCCAGCACTGACTAGGCATGAGTCGGCCAGTGTTTTAATGTCGATTGATTGAGATTGCTGATGGTTGACCCATTGGATGATCTCTGGGGTTCGTAGAGAGACGGCTGTGTGGTAGTTTTCAAGCGTTGTCGTTAAGTAAGTCAGTAGCAGTCCGCCGACAGGCTCCTCTAATAATAAGTTGGCGCGCTGAGTGATGTTTTGCCATATGCAATGTGAATGTGTAATAATTTTATTCATACAACTAATCTATTTAATTCTCCCTTTATTATAACCTATTTTCATTAGTTTTGCAAAATTTGCATTAGAGGGTGACATGAATTTTCTCTTTTAGTATAATAAGTCAAGGGGAGATGTTTATGCCGGTATTTAATCGAGAAGAAGCACATGATTTTTGGAAAGATTTTGATGATCCAACCGTTTACAGTGTTATCTGTGTTATGGAGGCGTCCGAAAATTGGGCTCTAGATAACGACCAGAGTGTGATATTGAAACTAACCGAGCTGGGTTATGCGATGGATAAGATGGAAGACGTGTCAGAGGCCTTTCAAAAACAATTATTACCCCTTTTATCACAGATAAGCATTAGCGTTAAGTTGTATATTATGTACTCACTGGATATGATCAAAATGCGGTCTGCTGAAAAGTTAATTATCTTAGCTGAGTCTAATCCAGATTTGCCTGGGGCCAGTAGATTTTTGGACAGGAACTTGGTCTTTGAACGACTGCGCTTATTGAGTCGTTTACTGAGCAAGGATCGACTCGAGACAGTCAAAGAGGTTATCAGTGAAGGCAGATGAATTAATTGTATTTTGGGCTTGTTCTCTAGTCTATGTACTCTCAGCGCTTGCGTATGGAGATTTAGCTGATTGTGATAGTAGCACACATGTAATGAGCGACATTGAGCGTAAGGTATGCCAAAAGCGTGAAGATTTTTCGACAAGATTACAGGCACAATTTAAATCATTTCAAATGCCAAATACATCCAATTATTCTAATCATGCTCAGCAAGGCCTTCAGAAACAAGTTGACAAAAATGATTTTTTTTCTAGAGATAACACTGGGATAGTGCGTGCTTTTAAACCGCTGAAACAGCCAGTTGAAATGTCGCAGCCTGCAACCGAGCATAATACACAAGCAGTTTCAGAGCCAGAGCGAATAACCTACCCAATAATGAACTTTTTTTAACTCGGAGTATGGATGAAAACAGTCAGAAGTTATGTTAGCCATTTAGCGTTATTCTCGATTATTTTAGTCCTAGCAACAGATCGCATTCTTGCTACCTCTTTTTTCACTGCTTCGACTGACACTGACATAACCAGTTCTGATGTGTCTACTGAGACCACTGCAACTGATACCTCATCATCTGAATCGTTTTTTGTAGCCGCTGCTAGCACATTAGATACCGACCCAGATTCGGTGAGTTTACTCGGTGATCAGGCGACTGCCTTATCGCAACCCCTCAGTATACCTAGCAATTCTGATATGCTCTTGTCTGCTCTAGGGGAAATGTCCAACAGTCAATTTAATCTACCCGCTTTTATAAAAGCCTGGGCTGATAATTTTGTCTACACGTTGGATCAACAATACACTGCGGTAGTTGATAGGCTTAAGGCTGGTGTGATGCTAACCTCGGGTTACCCAACTGATAACACGCTTGTCTGGAAGTCGTACACCACCGGTTTAGCCCAAGATAAAAGTATTTCCTTTTTAAGTAGTGGGGCGCCAATTTTAGAGACCGTGACACAAGCTCAAAAAACCGTTCAAAGGAAAAGTCAACCATTGGCAAGTGCCAAGACTTTCATCGCAAACTTGTGGCTCAAAGGGATTTTATTCCCAGCAGTTAGTCCAGTTGAAAAAATGGAAGGCTACAGCTTGGCAGACCCAGAACAAAATGCCAAGTGTTTCATGAAAGCATTGATAGAGATTCATCATACCACAGATACTGAGTTGATATACCCATCACAAGATTTTAGTCTCAGTCGCTTCTCAGGGGTTGATTGTGATGTATACGGTAGTGGTTCTTTTAGTGATACAGTTAACCGATTTAGTGATATAGAGATTGATACATTACTTGGCGGTATATCTAATGGCATTTACTTCGATCTGAATAGTTTTTCAGACAATACATCCAGGATGCCTGATGTCTTTAAGTTGTACATGTCTGCTTCTTACTTAAAACCAATGTATGAAGTTTGTATTAGCGTACTGAAGCAGTTAATTGACTCTGATAAGGATGGCACTGCAACCAATTTGAATGTTTTGTGTGAGGAGAATCTCATCGATGGGCCCTGCAGACAGTGTGGCTCAAGCTCGAGCTTCATAAAAATGTATAATTCAGGTATCAGTATTTTAACCGGTACAGACGGTTATATGACAAAGCTTCTAAACAATACCAATGATATTGACATTGCTTTTGATAAGTTCGGCGATTCACGGACTATTATTAGCGATGTTGAAGCGCCACTTGATACGGACTCACCATTGATTATGAAAAAAAATGTCCAATCCAATGAAGATGGTTCTATGCCCTTGTCTCAAGATTTTTCTGCCATGATGTCATTTGCCAGTAATATGGTAGCAGATCTTGAGTCATTACAAGAAGAAATGCTACCAAACTTAGTCCAACAAATCGGCCCAAAAATAGTCGATTATGAGAATAAAGTGCCATTTTTATCACTGGATAATTTATTTGCACAAGACCATTTATTTGAGATTGATGACATGAATCATCAGTTAAGCTGTGTGGGTCTTGATTGGGATAATATCACAGAAAATGCTTACACGCCGATATCGAACAAAATAAATGAAGCAACGATATTTCTATCTAACTTAAGTGGGGATTCTGCATGGTCCTATAGCATCGACTCGCCTGCAGCGCCGCTCAATTTCACCAGTAACACAACGATCGTAAACAGCCCACAGCCTTGGCCAAGTGAGTGGTCTTCACAGACCTCTTTTCTATCCAATTGCGACTCGGGTAATCCTCAGTTTTGTCTTGCATGGGCTGATAATCACTCCGGTAGCAGTGCTAGCGGTCAGCTCACTAATAGCACAGTCTCATCAATGAGAACCAAACTGCGTACATCGATTGTTAGTCAAGAGCAATCCGTCGCGTTAGTTAGTCTACTGCTGAATAAGTCAATCATGTCAACATCGCTCTATAGAGAATTGATCGATCGCAGCTTAAATCTTCACCCAAGAGTGGCCAATAGTAGTGAAGTCCAGAAATATTGTTCACCTAAAATGGCAAAAAGAGCTGCTGCTCAGTGGCGATTGGAGAGTACCTATACCGATGGCGACAATAATCAAACATCGTGGGTCGAGGAACTGTGGCTATCAGACCCTGCAACAGTACTCAGACACATTGCTGTCATGTTGGCAGAAATGAATCTGAAAGCCTACGAGCTGAATGAATCCATCAGTAATATAGACGTAGCAGCATCATCTGCCAAACTGAGTAGTGTCCAGTCGGACATGGTCCGATACGCTGAGAATGTAGCCGGTTTATCGGGCAATGTTGTGAAATATGATGCAGGTCGTGTCGTTGACAATGACACATCTGGAGGCGCCAATTAATGGCCCCCTGGCGTAAAACAGCATTCGTATGGTTATGTCTTTTAAACAGTGTGTCAGCTGTCAATGATTCACAAGACGTAACCACATTGATAAAAAGCTGGGCGGATAATTTTGTCTACGTCATGGATAATGCTTTATTCGCTGCGGCTGATGTCAGTAAAAGCTTATCTGTCCTGCCCAATGAAATTGATCCCAATGTTACTAAGACGGTTACGATTAACGATCAAGAGTCTGACAGGAGTAATCGCTCATTTAATGCTTTAGTCGCTGAGTTTTCACAAGAACAACTCCGGCAAGCTCAACTCAGCGGTAGAATTGATTATCGATTCCCAGAAGATGCCCAAGAGGTAGAAGTCAATAATATTAACGCATTTTCAACCTCACCTTATTTTCTTATTCCTTTCTGGATGCGAGCAATCACTTATCCAGCTGTTGACCCACTGCCTGATTCAGAGGGTAGGCATGGCATCGCTGACCCTGTTAACAACCTCAACTGTTTTCTGTTTTATCTGTCTAAAAAAAATGATGATGAGAGTATGGAATCACTCGATTATAACTGTAACGGTAGTACTAACTATATTGGCTACAATGAAAATGACTGGATGACTATGGATACCGTATATCGGTTTGATGTCAGTACGTTAGATATGATTACGTCAGGTATGGCTAACGGTATTATGATTAAACCTGAGTATATAACAGATAACTTAAGACACATTTTACGATTTTATATGGCGATTGACTATTACAAAAGTCTACTGGATACTTGTCGTCGGTTTATTGACTACAAAATCATCAAGGGTCGCAGTGCCCAATGTAGTGACAATGCAAAAGGTCCTTGTAATCTTTGTTTAAATCGACAAAACTTAATGTCTTACAATAACCAAGTCATTAGCAGCATGCTCATATTGTTTGATCGCATCCAGGCCAATGAAACGCTGGGCCGAAATGGGAGTTCAATTCGGATCAGTGGTGGCAATATTGAAGTCGGTGGGCTTCAAAAATTAAAGATCGTGACACAATGTGTGGATCCATCGATTGTTCCAAGCCCATCAGACGATGTTTTATCAGAAAATTATGACAGGCTTAATGAGGCCTTGTCGACGATACAAAGAGAGTTACTTTACGCATTGAACAGCCATTTTGCTGATTACTTAACCAATAATAGTTCAACCTTTATGACAGCACAGAGAGCTTTGGCCGATGATAATCTCGTCACGATGCCTGCCCCTAATCAAGTGGTTTATAAATGCATTGATCCAGCCAATCCCCTGATACAAAAAACGGTCATTGGTCTGAATAATGATACGCTTGGGTCTGGGGATTCTGTGAATA
>DLBP01000089.1 GCA_002480165.1 Proteobacteria bacterium UBA7821
ATGAACGCGCAATTGATGCGTTCTGCCGGTAATCGGTCTCAACTCGAGTTGATGGACATCCCCCCTGGAGCTCACCCGTTTGACGTGTGTTAGCGCCCGTTTACCGGCCGCGCCAACCGTCATGGATCGTCGACACCCTGGTTGATCCAGCCGATCAATCGGATAATCCCATTCTACCTGACTGAGTGGGTAAGGCCAGAAGCCTGTCACCATCGCCATGTAGACCTTGTTGACAGCACGTTGTGTTAACTGGTTTTGAAAATCTAACAGTGCGGTGCGATTTTTAGCAACCACAATGCAGCCAGAAGTTCTCCTATCCAGTCGGTGAGCAAGGTAGGGAGTCTCTCCGCTGTAACGATCAGTTAATACATCAATCAATGACGTAACAATACCGCTGCCAGCATGCACTGCCAGTCCAGACGGCTTGTTAATAATGACATAGTCCTCGTCCTCGTACAGAATGTCCAGCTCAATCGGCTGCTGACGAACCTGTGCCGCGGGCTTTTGAACCGGGTTAAGCAGCGCGCTAGGCAGGGTGACAACATCATCAACCAACAGCCGGTAGTCGTGCTTTGTTCGCTTGCCATTGACCCGAATGTCTTTTTTCCTGATCAACTTATAGATTAAGGCTTTACGCAATTTTCTGTTTAACTTGAGTATAAAGTTATCCAAACGCTGATTGTCACTGTGCGTGTCTACAACGAATTCACGTTTAATCATCAGTACTAACCCGGTTGAACACGAGCTCACAATGAACCAACTAAATATTGATGTCAATTTTAATTTATGATAAGCTACAAGCGATTGTGTTAGAAAATAGCGACAAGGCAGCATCAGCCAGTAGTAAAATAAGCTATGCAGTCACATGTGTATTATCGTTCACCACCGTGAACTAACAGTTTAAGGAAGTAACTTATGAATATAGAAAAAAGCACCATGCTGATTAATGCAGCGTGGAGCTCGAACTCTGAAGAAACCCGACTCGCTGTCGTCAGTGAGAGTGGCAAATTAATCAATCTCGAAATCGACAACAAGATGAGCAACACTCACAACAAACGCATGAAGGGCAATATTTATGTCGGTGAGATCGTCGATATCCAACAACACCTCGAAGCCGCCTTCATTCGATACAGCAATGAAGATGCCAGACATGGGTTTCTGCCGTTCAAGGAAATATGCCCCAACTACTTAGCCGATAGCGATAATCCCGAGACCGCTACGGTTGCCGAACGCCTCAAGGTTGGCGAAAGACTCTTAGTGCAAATCACCAAAGACGAACGCGGCACTAAAGGCGCGGCACTAACCACTTATATCAGCATACCCGGCACCTACCTAGTGCTAATGCCACAAAGTCACAACTCAAATGGCATATCCAAACGCGTAGACCCGAATGACCGTGACGCAATGAAAAATATGCTCAACTCACTCGATAAGCCAGAGCACATGAGCATCATTCTCAGAACTGCCGCCATTGGAAAAGGTCAGGATGAATTGCAGTGGGATCTGTCCAACCTCCTAAATCACTGGGAAGCCATTCGTGAAAGCGGAATAAAAGAACCACTACAGACATTATTACACGCCGAGAGCTCACCGATACTCAGAGGCATGCGCGACTTACTACGAAAGAATATTGACAGCATCGTTGTCGATGATGAAAAAACCTACAACGAAGTCAAAGCATATGCAGAAATGACCCGCCCAGAATATGCCAACCTGGTCAAGCTTCATACCCAAAAATTACCGATCTTCAGCCATTACCAGATAGAAAAGAGCATCGAAGATCTACTCAAAAGAGAAGTTGATCTACCCTCTGGCGGACGCGTCTGTATTGATAAGACTGAAGCACTGACAGCATGTGATGTCAACTCAGCCCGATCAACGAAAGGCAGCGATATTGAAGCAACGGCTTTTGCCACCAACTTGGAAGCCGCAGCTGCCGTTGCCGAACACATCAGACTCCGCGATATTGGCGGCATCATTGCCATTGACTTCATTGACATGTCTAACAAGCAAAACAAAGCCAAAGTCGAACAAGCGTTTGTCGCAGCGACAGAGCTCGATTTAGCAAGAGTGAAGGTTGTACCGATTTGCTCAACGACTGGCTGCATGCTACTCATTAGACAAAAAATGGGCTCAACCATATTCGAATCCATCACAACAGAGCAAATTAGAACCATTGAATCTCGCTGCAGCAGCACACTTCGATTAATCGAATACACCATAGCTGGCATCTCCAACATCGATAACATACAGGTTCAGCTATCAACCAAAGCAGCTACATTCATACTCAACGAAAAAAGACAGTTGATACAGGATCTAGAGGAAAAATACAAAACAACCATCTACATCATACCCAATCAAAACTTCTCAGATGATGAGCACCAGATCAAAACGCTAAAAGCACAAGGAACTGGGCCGAGCTATAAACAGCTAACACACAGTAACAAGCCACTCTATCAACCATCAGAGAAACGCGCTCAGCGACAAACACCTGCGGTTGAGAGATCATACACACAGCAACACCCCAATTCTGGTCCTGGCATTTTTCAGAAAATTGCCAGCTGGTTTCAGTCAAAACCCGCAGAAACCAAGGTGAGCAGTAAAAACAGACACGCTAAAAGCAACTCAAACGACCAAAGAAGAAGACCGCTGGATAACAGGAATCCTAACAGAACCTCATCATCCAGACGTCAAGGCAATCAGATGAACAATAAGTCAGCCACCAATCATTCAAGCAGGCGTAGACGTTCTCCCGTGAGCCGGGGCAAGCCGAGATCAGATTCGGAACAAACCATTAGTCAATCTGAGATCGATTCATAGTCACCACTGCTCGATGATCATTTAACTGACTGGCAGAACGCCACCAGGAGATCACTACAAGGGTTGAGCGTGTAACACCGGCTTTTGCCACTGATTGCTATATCAATCATGATGTCGGGTTGTGGGAGATATTCCTCATGACCTTGATGCCACTCCACAAATAAACAACTCGATTCAGTGAGATAATCATCCAAGCACAAATCTGACAGGTCATCACACTGACCCAGCCGATACAAATCGAGATGGACAACCGATTTGTCGTTACATCGGTATATATTCATCAGAGAATACGTTGGCGAGCTAACGACATCATCAATCCCTAACGCTTGACAGCAATGCCTAACCCATGTCGTTTTTCCCGCACCGAGGTCACCAGACAAAAAGACCACAGCCGACGATCCACAATAAGCCATCATTTTTCGAGCAAAACTTGCTACTTCTAACTCACTTAAATAGATCTTCATGAAGAGCCGACCTGTTTCAATATTAAGTGATTCAGCATGTCTTCTGGCATTAAGCCGATGCCATGTTGCTTCATGGCGTTCTCACCCACCACACCATGATATGAAACAGCCTCTGAGACCCAGCTTATCAACTGACCAACATCTCTATTATGTGAAACAAACATAGCAATGATACCCGTTAACAAATCACCCATTCCAGCCACTGACATGGCATGATGCCCATAAGGCGATAACCAGGTCTGTTGATTGGATTGACCGATGAGAGTCATGCATCCTTTTAGGACACAGACCCCTGGATAGCGCTCAGTTAATTTAGACATGGCGTTAAGCCGATGCACCACCTTGATCGAATCACTTGTTCCAAGCATTGCCGCAGCTTCACCTGGGTGTGGCGTGTAGATACAACGGCTGTGTAACAGTGACTCAACAGCGCCGAGCATACGCAGACAACCAGCGTCAATGATGCAGCACTTGTGTGTTTTTAACACAAGTTTTAAAGCCATCAGCGTCATGTCACACGGCTCAAGACCAGGACCAATCACAATGGTGTCGCAATCATCCAGTGCAGATAACACACGTTCTTGATCCATGATATCTGTCAAAATAAATGACGGGTATGCTCTGAGTATCGCTGCATTACTGCCCTGATGAGTGATGATTTGGATCGACCCACACCCCATTCTAGCAGCCGCCTTTGCCGCTAAGCTTATCGCGCCCGGATAACCATAAAACGAACCGATGAACACAATCCGGCCAAAGAGGTTTTTATGCGATGTCATTGAACGGGCCTGTGAAAAAAATGGTGCCGAATGATACTGAAGTGGCTGCTCCTCGTCAGTTAGAAACGGCTCAAGCTCATTGGCCAGCAACACGTGTACATCACCAGCAGCTTGCCGACCGTAATAACCGAGCAACCCTGGCTTTTTAGAGAAAATGGTTAAAGTATCAGTTGCCTTCACACCCAGTTGATCATACGCCCCCGTATCGGCTTCAAGCCCAGATGGAACATCAATGGCTGTGATGGGACAAGTCGAGTCGGCGGGTAATAATTGCTGGATCATCACCACGTAAGGTTGAGTTAATCTGCCTTGAAAACCAATACCCAGTAAGGCATCAATTATTAAGTCACACGACGAGTGTTGATAATCCGTATGGTAGACATTTGGCTTCAGACCCACGTCAAGACATTGTTGCCAAAGCTGTCGCATCACTGGGTTCTCATGTTTTGACCAATCAGTCATAACGACCAATTCAACTGACAAACCAGACAGAGTCGCATAACAAGCTATTTGCAACCCATCACAGGCATTAAATCCTTGCCCACAGACGACACGCCAGGCACGTGTGTCCGGGTAGTTTGTGGTCAGCCACTGAAAACAAGCTTGTGAGACGCGTGAGACCAAATCTATATCGGTATAAGCTCGGTGTCGCTTCAGTCTATTTTCTAAGCCTCTAATGTGCGTCGTTGTTAGAATGGTCATGAATGTTATGCCAGTTAAACTCGCGCCGATAGAATGCAAGCTCTTTAATCGATTCCAGAACATCGTCCATGGCTCGATGAGTGGATGCTTTAGCGTAGAACTTCTCCTTCGGGCACCACTGTTCTAGCATTAATTTAAGAGACGTTACATCGATGTGACGGTAATGAAAGAAGGATTCAAGTTCTTGCATGTAGCGGAATAAAAAACGCCGATCATAGCTAACACTGTTACCACACAAAGGCGACTGTTTCTCTGACAGATGCGACTTTAAAAATGCCAGAACTGTTTGCTCTGCCGTTTTAATGGTATCCTTAGACAAGCGAACGCGATCAATCAGCCCATTTGACTCGTGCATATCACGAACATAATCACTCATCAGTGCCAAGGTCTCTTCGGTTTGATGAATCACTATCTCAGGCCCTTTTTCTATCAGATTTAAGTCGGTATCTGTAATGGCTACGGCGATCTCCAAGACGACGTCACGACTTGGATCCAAACCAGTCATCTCCATATCTAGCCAAACCCATTTATTACCCATCATGGTCAATCCCAATTACTCGTTTGATACTTATCATAAACAATTTACAACGATTTCACAATAGACATTTTGTCATGACGGTGGTAAGATCTCAATCATGCGATTACTAACCATTCTAACGATTGCTTATTTTTCATGCTCCATCTCAGGGGCTAAAATCTCTTGTGATTTTTTCAAGACAAAAAACCCACAGAAACAAGGCTCCAAAAACCTTGGCGCAACGAACATGTATCGAATTGCTGGACTTAAACCCGCCCTATTAACGTTGGCAATTGACTTTTTTAAACCCCTTCCAACATTGTACTTATCCACGCTTGTCCACATGACAATTGAGCAGCAAGTGAGCGTATGTATTGCCTGTATCCTTGGGCATATTGCACCGATTTACAATTATTTCAAAGGGGGTAAAGGCGTCGCGACAGCACTTGCCTGCTTGTGCTTTATGACCCCCGGTATCGCACTGTTGGCTGTGGTGTATTGGCTGGCGTCCATCGCAACGACTAGAATCTCATTCGTCTCATCATTATTGACAGCATACAGCGCCCTGCTGTGGACAATCATGGCCGGTTATGATCACGCGATAGTGATCGGGTATGCTTGTATTGCATTCATACTGACCATGACTCACCTGCCGAACATCAGCTCAAGCAGCGCACTATTAAGTAACGCTAAATCACGATAGGTCTTCGATTGACCAAATGGGTGTTGGGACCAGGTCATCTAAATCAGATTCGCCTCGCCTAAGTCGGGTATTGGCAGTGACCGCTACCATGGCAGCATTATCAGTACAAAACTCAGCATCAGGCAAGTATAGCTCTACGTTGTTCTGATTTGAAGCGTTGATCATTTGCGTACGCAAATAGTGGTTTGCGGCAACACCACCTGCTAGGACCAGTTTGGATATAGACGTCTGTGTCAGCGCCATCATCGTCTTCTTCACTAGGATGTCAACGATCGCAGCCTCATAGCTGGCACAAAAATCTGCCAAGCTAGCCGACTGATCATCACACGCCTCCCAAGCCAATCTTGCCGCGGTTTTCAAGCCACTAAAGCTCATGTTTAGGCCATATTTAGCCCCCATCATCGGACGTGTGAACATCCATCGCTCGCGATCTCCAGATAAAGCAGACCGAGACAAATTGGCCCCACCAGGAAAACCAAGGCCAAGAAGCTTAGCAATCTTATCAAATGCTTCACCAGCCGCATCATCTACGGTGCGGCCAAGAATGGTATAAGAACCGAACTGAGTGGCTTGAATCAATAAGGTGTGACCACCGGAAACCAGTAACGTAATGAACGGGTATTCAGGGTGTGAGGCTTGCAAAAAAATCGACTGAATGTGAGCCTCAAGATGGTTAATCCCAATAATCGGGATGTTACAGGCAATTGACAGCCCCTTGGCTATCGCATAGCCAGATAATAGCGCACCAACCAAGCCTGGCCCACGCGTGTATGCAATGGCAGA
>DLBP01000007.1:0-8031 GCA_002480165.1 Proteobacteria bacterium UBA7821
AACAATTCACACGCCTGCCGATGGAGATCTTCACAAACTAACCGCTGAGTGTCATTAGCATAGAAAATAGCCGTCATGTAGGACTGCCCACGATCAAGGAACTGACCATCTGACTGCGTTGGGTCAATCTGACTCCAAAAAGCAATGACCAAGTCGCGGTAGGAACAGATGGCCGGATCAAATACAACTTGAACGCACTCTAAATGGCCAGTATTACCGGCACACACCATCTCATAATTGGGATCAGCTAACTGCCCACCAGAATAACCAGACCGAACAGAAACAACACCAGGAAAACCACTAAAGAACGCTTCTAAGCACCAGAAACAACCGCCCGCAAAAACTGCTTGATCCGTCACTATACCGATCCTCTATTCAGCAGCTCTACTCCTTTGGCACCCGACAAAATCACAACATTAGGGCCATCACTAGCAAATAGACCATGCCCTATCACACCGGCGATTCGATCTAGTTGTGACTCAACAGAGACCGGTTCCCTCAATGGTAAATGATATGCATCAACAATCTCTGCGTTCTGCTCTGTTATGACACCATGACGCAATGCAGGCGCGCCACCCATAGCCACCAGCCGACGTGATACGTAAGAACGTGCCTGCGTCAATACCTCAACTGGTATGGGGCATTGGCCACCCAAGACAGACACAAACTTAGTCTGGTCAATCATGCAGATAAAACTCGCCGATTGAGCGCGCACAATACGCTCTTGCGTCATCGCTGCCCCACGACCTTTAATACAGAAAAAATGATTATCCACTTCATCAGCACCATCAAAGTATTGATCTAGATTCCCTGTCTGGTTAGCTGACAATACCGGTATACCGTGATGAATCAATCGATCTCTTGACATGATAGAAGCTGGCACCACCCCCTGTATATCCTGTTTGTATGCTTTGAGTGCATCAATAAAATAATTCACTGTTGACCCTGAGCCAACGCCAAAAGGCTGGCGCCAGTCAACTAACTCGATTGCCGACCTAGCTGCCAACTGTTTTTGTGACTCTTGATCCATTTGACTCTAATCTCCCAGACTGGCTAAAAACTTTTCAGCATCTAAAGCAGCCATACAACCACTTCCAGCAGAGGTGACGGCTTGTCGATAAATACTGTCGGCAACATCTCCAGCTGCAAAGACACCAGCAATACTTGTTTGAGTCGCATTACCGTTTAAACCACTTTGAGTAATTAGGTAACCATCTTTCATACTCAACTGATCGTTGAATATCGATGTGTTTGGTTGATGCCCAATGGCAATAAATACACCGGACAGCAATTCCTTAGACAGCTCATCCGTCTCCACGTGCTTCAATAGCACACCCGTTACACCGGTCTCATCACCCAACACCTCATGCAGTGTATGGTTCCAGTAGACTCTGATGTTACCCGTTTCCACTTTTTTTAACAATCGATCTGCTAGAATTTTTTCTGCGCGTAATGTGTCACGACGATGCACTAAAATGACTTCCTTGGCTATATTGGATAAATACAGCGCTTCCTCAACAGCCGTATTGCCTCCACCAACAACAACGACTGTTTCGTTTTTATAAAAGAAACCATCACAGGTAGCACAAGCGGAAACACCCCGACCAAGAAATGCCTGCTCACTGGCTAATCCAAGATATTTTGCACTGGCACCTGTGGCAATAATGAGCGACTTTGTCAGGTACTCTGACTGGCTACTGGTTAGCCGAAGTGGGCGGCTAGAAAGATCAACTGCTGTAATATGGTCATTGACCATCTCAACATTAAATTTCTCAACATGAGCCTGCATGCGGCGCATTAGATCTGGGCCTTGTAGATCATCTGGATCCCCTGGCCAATTTTCTACATCGGTTGTTGTGGTTAACTGACCACCCGGCTCATAACCGGCAATCAGCACTGGATTTAAACCAGCACGAGCAGCGTATAATGCAGCAGTATAACCTGCTGGGCCTGAACCCAATACGACTAAATCCAATTCTTTTGTTGACATACCATCTACCCCTATACACACATTGGTCATTAAATAGACCCAAAGACTACTGATACCAAGACACCACTGACAAGTACTAGACACGATTACTTACCCATACAGAACTCAGAAAAAATTCGGTCGAGCAAATCATCTATTGATACTTGTCCCGTTATTTCACCTAAACACAGTTGTATCTGTCTTAAATTTTCACTCAAGATAATATCATCAACTGAACCACTAGCCAATGTATTTTTAACCAAGGTCATTACCTCACGAGCTTTTTCTAGCTGTTCTAAATGGCGACGGCGCGCCAAAAATGGCACATCGATTGAGTCATACGAACAAAACTGTTTAAAGGCTTCCTCCATGAGTGAGTCAGCTTCTGGATCTTTTGCCGATAACCAAAGGACGCCATCACGATCCCAACCGGAAGGTCGATTAATCAAATCAGATTTATTCATGATAATATGATAGCTTCTATTCGCTAAATCCAGAGGCGCTAACACATCATTAACCATATCGACCCGATGCTGGCTGGCATCTAGTAAAATAAACACATGGTCAGAATCGTTCATTGTTAGCATACTTTTCTCAATGCCAATTTTTTCGACCACATCATCTGTTGAATGAATACCAGCTGTGTCAGCGAGGGTAAATACAATACCACCAATGCGACAAGACTCCGTGACAACATCACGAGTGGTACCTGGTATATTGGTGACAATGGCTCTCTCGCGATCCAATAAGCGATTAAACCAAGTAGACTTGCCTGCATTAGGTGGTCCAATAAACGCTACCTGGTTGGTTTGTCTCAAACAGTATCCCTGATTGGCCTGATCTAGTGTCTGAGTTAATAGCTCATCAACCTGCTGACAAAAAAACTGATGCTGTGCTTGGTTGACATCAGTGACCTCCGCCTCTTCTGGGAAATCAATAGATGCCTCTAAGTGAATACGCCAACGGGTTAGAGCATCGACCAGCTGGTTAATCTGTCTAGAAAAACCCCCTTGTAGAGACCTAACGGCAAATTGAGCAACTTGTCGGCTACCTGCATTAATTAAATCACAAATTGCCTCTGCCTGCGTCAAGTCCATTTTCCCATTCAAAAATGCACGCTTTGAGAACTCTCCAGGCTCAGCTAAGCGAACACCCCAATGATGTAGTAACTCAAGCAGCTGCTCGATGATAATTGAATTACCATGACCTTGAAACTCGAGGATATCCTCACCAGTAAACGAATTGGGCCCTTTGAAAAACAATAATAAACCATGATCAATTTGCTCACCATTCTCTCGGCAAAAGTTAACCAAACGACAGGTGTTCGGGCGTAAATCAGCAGCATTGAGCTTCTCTTTGATGTCAACAACTGCTGGCCCTGATATTCTTAAAATTGCTACTGGTGCATTAACAGCACCGGTGGCTAAAGCTACAATCGTGTCGTGTAAAGCCATCACCATCTCCTAGTCATGCGTTAAGCCGTGCTACCGCCATCTATTGGTATTAATGCCCCATTGATGTACGAAGCCTTTTCACTGGCTAAAAACTCAACCATATCAGCCACCTCTTTAACGGTTGCATAACGCTGCATGGGCAGCTCTTCAGCACACTTGGCTAAATAGTCTGCCTGGAACTCTAGAGGGTACTTTTTAACCAGAGTATCTATCGCCTGGGTTAGCATATTGGTATCTGTACTACCCGGGCAAACACAATTAACTGTAATGCCATATTGGGCATAGTCAATCGCTGAACTTTTCGATAATTGCAACAATGCCGCTTTGCTACTCGCATAGGCTGCACCATAACGCTTTGCTGCCACTGCTTGATCACTGGCAATATTGATGACTCGACCAAAACCTGCCGCTCTCATCCATGGTAAAATTGACTGCATCGTCAAAAAAGCAGCTTTGACATTGATAGTCATCAACTCGTCCAATTGATCCAGTGTGGTTTGCTCGATATTACCAATATGATTGACACCAGCATTATTGACTAAAACATCGACACGACCGGTCTTTTCATAAATCTCTCGAAGCCATACGGGGATTTGGTCTAGACGCCTCAGGTCATGCTCAGGCTCCGACAAGCCATAAACGGTGGCCCCTAAATCAGTAAAACACTGGCTAATAGCTTGCCCAATACCAGAACGATGGCCGGTAACCACCACAATAGTTTTTTTAAGCCCCTGCAATCTTGACCTCCGTTTAAAAACAACGCATAATAGACGATTATTCAGCCACGCGAGCACTTGTGAACGATGTAAAAAATTACGCATTACCTTACGCAGCGTTTACCGTTCTAGCCATATGCTCTATTGACTTTCTAACGCCAACATTACCACAGGTTGCTAGCGTTTTTCAATTGAATTCAAAGCAGACTCAATTCTCGATAGCAATGTTCTTTAGTTGTTATGCTTTATCTGCCATACCATTTGGTTACTACTCTGAGAAAATAGGACGCTTTGAGTGCCTGAAAATCGCGGTCATTATGAGCTTTTTAGGGCATTTATTGTGTGCCATCGCAATGACTTATTCACAATTCGTCCTAGCTAGGTGTCTAGCAGGGACTGGCGCTGGTGGTCTCATTCTGATGGTCAGATGTATCCAGGCGGATCGTTTTTTTTTCAAACCGTCTCTTTACCGCGATGTTACTGTATGGATTACCATCTGGACCGGTGCTTTTTCTGATGTTAGTAAAACACTCTCTTTTCAATTAGTCACACTCTTACCATGGCGTTACATGTATCTAGGGCTTTGCTGCCTCAGTATCTTTGCTTATTTTATCATCAAACAGCAACAAACAATGTCGGGAAAGTTTTTAGATACTGTACCAACTCAAAACTATTATCAAACATTTATTGCATCGCTTTCTTCTCCCATCATTTGGCTTTCTATATTCTGCTATGCTTTAGCCAATGGCAGTATTAGTCTTATCCTCGCTGAAATAATAATGGATAACCACACGCTAGACATTTTGTTCCCACTGGTTGCCATCTTTTTTATTGCCGGTCGGTCTATCAATATCATTATTAGTCGCTATCTAAAACCCATTCAAATCATATCTTATGCCATTCTTATCTCCTCTTGCTGTCTGACGACAGAACTCTTCTATCAAGAGACCATTCCACCTTTCACATGGCTCATACCCTACTCCATGACACTTGGCTGTTTGTTACCAAATGCCATTATTTTTAGTGCCGGATCACTGGGTGGCCATGGGTTTTCTGTTATTTATTCAGCATTTTCACTTGGCTCAATTAGTGTTATTGCAGCCATGTTTTATCTAAATATATTATTCAATCAGGCCGGTATATATGGTTTGTGTGAATGCTTATTATTGTTATGCTTCGTCATTAGTATATTAATACTTTATATACAGTTTTACCATAAGTCAGTTACGACCAGGTGATATTTCCCTGTCTGTACTTTTCTGGTTGGTTGATGTAAAATAACCCATATGAAACGATATTTACTGATTCAAAACCTAGCCATCGCACACGTCTCTCTTATCGTTGTGTGCAATCATTTGGTTCAATATTCTTTTGTGGTCAGCGGTGTTTTATTAAGCTATGGCATGTTCGCATACCCGCTAATCATTGTATTAACCGATTTAACCACTCGCCTGATGGGCTCTCAATCGGCTAGAGAAGTCATCTATCTAGCCTGGATACCCGCCTGGGCTATCTCCATGTACATGTCACAACCCAGAATTGCATGTGCATCTATGGCTGCCTACAGTTTAAGTCAGTTATTGGATATTGCAATTTTCTCCCGTGTTAGAGAATATTGTACGCTCAACCTCCAAGAGAGAATAGGCCTCTGGATATTACCACCTTTTATTAGCGCAGTTTTTTCACAGGCAATTGACACCTATTTCTTCTATGCCACCGCTTTCTATGCTTCCACCGATGATTTCATGGCAACAAACTGGCTTGCCATAGCCACCTCAGATTATCTATTCAAGTGCATCATTACAGTCTTATTTCTTTTACCAGTGTATGGGCTTGCACTTCGCTATTTGTTGGGACATCTGCGATTAAGACAAGTCAATCACTCGGTCAGTTAACTTCGTAACAATTACTGATAAATAGTTGAAATTATTCAAAAATAGTCTATATATATAAATAAAAGGTGAATCAATATGAAATCAAGACGACAGCGACTTATAACTAATCTATCTGACATTATTGGCATCTCCTCCCTGGTAGTGGCCATTATTTCATCCATCGGGTTAATCACATCCACACTAACCGGTATTGCTGGTATGAACTTTTTCTACTTCATGGCTGGATCTGTTGTAACAACCATGGCTTGTGATGCCATACAGCGAAAGACAACCAAGGGGAAATTGGCATCTTTTATTCATCGTCCACAAAGCAGTCATGAATACACACCAATCAAACAACCTAAATCGCATCCCAAAGCAAGAAGCCAGCAAGAACTTGAAACAAATAGACAGGAATTACTCAAGATTCTAATAGACTTATATTCAACACCTGACTTGACAACGCAGGGCCATCTATCAAGACACATCAAACGGTATTATTTAACTATTTTCCCAACCCATGATACAGACCTAGGGCAAAGCATGATAGCATGGCTTATGGAGAAACACATCGATGAAAAGCATCCGACACAAGGTGGTAATAAAATAATAGAACTACTCAATGAAAAACAGATCGACGATCCGATTGTCATTGGACTAATTGAAAAAATTGATAATAAAATGGTTAAGACCAACCAACCCAAACCAATGTAATCAGACCAGCCGCTGTTTTACAACAAGGCTAATAGATTAAGTGAACATTAAAATTATTATCCATCAAACTCAATACTGTTCATGCTCACATCATTTCAATCGAATAACCTATTAATAAGAATAACGATGACACCCCAGAATTACAACCATTCACTTTGGGTAAGCCAAACAACCCCGGTTTACCTAAAGTGAATAAAATATGCTAACACAACCTTAAGCTTACATTAAGTGTGTGGCCAATCAAAATCAAAGCTGTTCATGCTCACATCATTTCAATCGAATAACCTATTAATAAGAATAACGATGACACCCCAGAATTACAACCAGTCACTTTGGGTAAGCCAAACAACCCCGGTTTACCTAAAGTGAATACAATAAGCTAATACAACCTTAAGCTTACATTAAGTGTATGGCCGATCAAAATCAAAGCTGTTCATGCTCACATCATTTCAATCGAATAACCTATTAATAAGAATAACGATGACATCCCAGAATAACAACCAGTCACTTTGGGTAAGCCAAACAACCCCGGTTTACCTAAAGTGAATTGCATAACACATCTACTTCGAATCGGTTAACTGCTGACTGAAACGGTTGGTCATCTCATCAGGATGATTGACGACTTTAGAAAACATATAGGTTCCGCCAATGAAGATATCATAAGTCAGTAGTGTGTATGATGGAATACCTGTACGTGATTCAAGCCGCTCCATGACATAATCTGAAGCGCATACCAAGGTTATGACTGCTATCGCATAACTCAAAATATTTAGATGTGAATAAGGGTTGCTGTCCTGTGATATTATGTGACAAAGGGGTATTAACGTGAGTGAATAAATCATGTGTATCCAAATAAAATATCATTTTATCAGAATTTTTTTTGTGATGGTATGACTATCTATAACTATCATATGCGACTAAAACATACCCGATCAGAGAACAATGACCACCGAAATACCTTCACTCAACACCATGGTTATCACTTGGTTCGGTGAAGTCAAGTTTTTTAATGTCTCTAAAGTCGTCTTCAGCCCACTTTCTCATTGACAGAGCCAGCTGTTGATCGAGGGATTGATGACTATTACGTCCAATGAATACAAGAGGGGTTCGCTGATGTTAAATTCATCGGCAACTCTCGATCTTCAATATTTAAATTGGGGGCGTCTAATGCGATTGATCATGTACATTCCTAGACAAATCAGGTATATGAGCCTCTCATAGATAGGTAGATCACTCAATGATTCATAATCAACACTCGATGTTTTTTCTTTTTATTTAGTCTTAAATCGACAAATGGTATTGAC
>DLBP01000007.1:8350-10187 GCA_002480165.1 Proteobacteria bacterium UBA7821
ATCTATGTCAGATTAATGCAAAGGTGGTGCTGATGGTTGTCTGGTTATCGTCTCGACAGTTTCCTTAAGTAAAGTAGCGCTCTCATTATTTTGATCATCGATCAATTGAACCATTCGGTGTATTGATTTTCCATCCAGTAATGGAGCTTCTAATTGTGATGCACGAGTGTCTTCTGGTAATCCAACAAGTAAGTTTAAAGTATGATTATAGTCTTGTCTTTGTATGCTATTAAAAATCGCCAGTTCATAGAGCGATAAAGTGAAGGATTTTTGTTTTTTGAAAAGCCCTGTCATTGTCTGAGTCATTGTATAACGCTTGTGAATTATTTGATCATTACCAGCTTGGTCTACTATCGCTTGAACAAACGGTTCGATGATAGCCAGTTGGGATCTAGCAGCACTGATGAATTGATCAATGCTGAAATAATTGAATATAACACTGACATCCATGTCTGTTGGTTGTTTTAATTCGGATTGAATGAATTTCCTAACAGTTTCTAATTGATCATGATAACTGAGGTCGATTGGTTTTCTTTTTTGGCACATAATTTGTTCCAGTATATTATTTGGTATGCTATCTTCAAAATAAATATAACCAAAGATTTCGATAAAAGAATCTGAGACCTCTTTTCCTCTATCATTAGCTTGTTTTAATATTGGTTTTTCTACTTTGCACATGGCTCTATATAAACCATCATTCTCAATATAGCTGATATATGTTAACATCTGCAAAGCAACATTCGTCTCTGTTGCGTTTTTTAATGTAAGTGACAAAAGTGTGTCACCATCTGAGTTTGTTTGTGTCCATATATCGATTAAGTTTTGTTCATCACCAATAGCATTCATTTTACAATCATAAAGATCTGCCATCATTTTTACATCAATATTTTTTATAAGTGCTATCATCAAAGCATTGTTTTTCTCTGTGCTGATTTGTGTCCATATGGTGGCCCTTTGTTCTATAGGCAGTTCGTCTATTTGTTCTAATATCTTCCCGATGATATCGCTGTTTCTTGAGTGATGTATGATTGCAAGCATCAAAATATTATGCCCATCTGAGTCCTGTTGGAGAAACATCTGAGTATTTTTTTCATGGGAATATTGCATTATTTTTAAAAAATACACACTAGATGCTCTTTTCAGTTCATTCATTAATAGCTGGTTAATAGATGGGCCTGTGGAATGCATTATTCCTGACATCATATCCTTGACTTGTAGAGATGGTTGAGCTAACAGATAATACATTTCAGGAGAGAGCTGGTTAATCAAAGCAATGGCTTTTTCTTTTTGATTTGTTTTGATTAGTTCAGCTATGTGTATGGACCGCATTGAAAATCGTACTTTGCTCCCTGTTATAGATGTGTAGTTATACTCTTTATCAGAAGTGGGGAGTTTTTTTTCGACCACATCTTTTGCAAGAGCAATAAGATCTTTTGTACTCTGATTGACAATCATATTCTCGATTAATAATTCTATCGGCAGGTTTTCTATAATACTAGATAAATCAATAGATGGATCATTAAACTGTTTGATAAGTTGTGATTTGTTTTTTTGTGATACATCTGTGAAAATAGCGCGCTTATCAATATCACTTTTAAGAATCACAACGGCTTCTTGTGGTGTAAGATACTGGGTATTTTGTCCAAAAAGTGTTCTTCTTGCAAGTACTTCAGCATAAATATTGTCTCCGAATTTTCTCGCGTGAATGGCAAGTAAAGAAGTCGGAGCACCTTTTATGTGAATGTCGTAGAGTCTCCATATTTCTTTTTGCGTATGGTATTCGAGTTTATCAATTTGACTTAGAATTTCTTTGATAATATCAGGGTTTGTTTGATGC
>DLBP01000069.1 GCA_002480165.1 Proteobacteria bacterium UBA7821
AATAAAAGTAGAGAGGTTGCTGTGCCTGATGATTGTCTCACTGCACTTGTTCGTTACCGTCGTTTTTTAGGATTAACTGATTTGCCTATGTTTAATGACCATTCACCTCTTTTACCCAAAGACAGAGGTCGTGGATCGCTGGGGATTAGGCGTGTCAGGACACTCGTAAAAGACGCTTTTAGTGCTGGCGTTGATCACTTGAATCAACAGGGAAAAGATCGGGATGCCCTCATGTTGAAGTCTGCAACAGCGCACTGGTTAAGGCATACGGCTATTGCTCATGATGTATCTCAGAATCGTCCACTTACGGACATACGTGATGATGCTGGACACCAAAGTATTAATACAACCAATATTTATTTACAATCATCAAGGAAAGAACGATATTTGTCGGCTAAAAAAAAGCAGTTGAAACCACAACAGGAGGGTGATGATGGATGGTGATTTTTACTACCAAGATGGGGTTGTCAAAACACATCTAACGGGTAAAGCCTTATTAACAATCCCTCAGCTAAATAAAGGCACCGCTTTTTCACATGAAGAGCGAGAGGTTTTTGACCTAACTGGTAAACTTCCTGATCGTGTGGAATCAATTGAAGAGCAGTGTGTTAGGGCATACCAGCAGTATCAGCGCTTTGAAAAAGATTTCGAGAAGTTCATCTTTTTAGCGTCTTTGCAATCATACAACCAAACCTTATATTTCTATTTGATTAAACGTCACTTGAGAGAAATGATTCCATTGGTATACACGCCACTGATTAGTCATGGTGTGATTAATTTTAGTACAGAATTTAGAGCAACTCGAGGTCTCTATGTCTCCTACGCTAACCGAAATAAAATCAAACAGATACTGAGACATCGAACCAATAAAGATGTTAGTCTTATTGTCGTTAGTGACGGTGAAAGTATTCTGGGAATTGGTGATCAGGGTATTGGTGGGTTGGTTATCTCCGTAGCAAAGCTTGCAATATATAGTATATTCGGTGCTGTTGATCCCAGTAAAACACTGCCTGTGGTTCTAGATGTTGGCACCAACAACGAAGCGTTGCTTGAGGATGATATGTACCTGGGTGCTCGGCATAAACGCCTGTCTGGCTCTCAGTATGACGAACTAATACAGTTGTTTGTGTCAGCTGTGAAAGAAATCATTCCTGATGCTTTTTTGCACTGGGAAGACTTCGGTAGAAATAATGCGGAACGAATATTAACCCGCTATCAGGGCGAAATTTGTTCGTTTAACGATGACAGTCAAGGCACTGCGGTTGTGACCTTGTCAGCAATCTTTTCTGGATTAAAACATCAGGGGAAATCCTTGTCTGACAGTCGTTTTGTTGTTTTTGGTGCTGGTACAGCTGGTGTTGGTATCGCTCGCTATTTGGTAAAGGCTATGGTGGTGGCGGGACTGACAGAGTCAGAGGCCTATGATCACATTTATTTGATCGATCGAGAAGGGCTAATCACACACAAGACGCAACAGGTGACCGAAGAACAATTACCCTTTATCAAACAATCGGCATCGTTGACATTGCAGGATACCTTAACTGAGTCTAAGGCATCTATTCTGATTGGGACATCCGCTGCCTGTGGTTCATTCACTCAAGATGTCGTTGAGATAATGTGTGGTTATACCCAGCATCCAATGATCTTAATTTTATCCAATCCGCATGATAAAATGGAAGCTAGGCCTGAGGATGTGATTCGATGGAGTGACGGCCGTGCTTTGGTTGTTAGTGGCAGTCCATCCGATGACGTTGTTTATCATGGGCGTCGGTTTATCATATCACAGTGTAATAACTTTTTGATATTCCCTGGAATTGGGCTGGCTGCTGTGGTGGCTAAATTGTCACAACTAACCGATGACATGCTCCTATTAGCCAGTGATGTTGTCAGTCATTTTTGTCCTAAAGTACAGGAATCTGGTTTGCTGCCATCTATTGACCAGCACAAAGAAATTACCACTGCGATTGCGACAGCAATTGTTGAGTATGCGATTGAGCATGGTTATGCCAAGTCTCAGCTTAACAAGGCTACGGTAATTCAGTCGGTCGAACAGTCCTATTGGGAGCCGCGCTACTATCCTTATCAGTTGGATGGCTAAATGGTTGACTCAAATTGAGAGATGGTATATAATATAATAAATATATACAAGGAAGGTTATATGGAAAATCCAATAAAAATCGCAGTTAGTAGCGGTTGTCTTTTTGATTTAAGACAGATAAATAACAAGTTAGAACGATTATCCCCAGAAGATAGGTCTGATTTTCTAAGTCACAGTCACAACGCCGTGCTGGAGAAAGGGGCTGCTTATCAACTGGTTAAAAAACTCAATGATTTGGTTGTTGATGGCAGGCGGCTGGTCGAGGTTTGTTTGGTGTCGCGTAAGGGCGGCCACATGGCAGATTTGATCAGAGGTAATTTATCACTGGCGGATATTAACTTAAGCGAAATTATATTCACTGATGGTGCCGGTATTATTGATTGTGTGACAAAACGATCCATCGACTTGTTCTTGTCGACTAAAACATGCGACGTTCGTGATGCGTTAAGTTGTCATATTCCGGCTGCTAAATTGCTGCCCAATTTTGGTGTTTCAGGATTAGAAAATCAGATAAGGATCGCATTCGATGGTGATTCCGTGATTTTTGACGATAAGGTTGATCGGATTTTTGAAAAACATGGTATTGATGCGGTTCATGATCATGAAAAGAAAATGAATCACATCCCAATCAATCCTGGGCCACTCCAATCATTTTTTGAAAAGGTACACACAGCCAAGAAAGCAATCAATCTGGTTAAGCCAGGCACACTGAAAACTGCTATTATTACAGCTCGATCTCGTTCGGTTGGTAAGCGAGTTCGCCAAACTATTGAAGGGTGGAACTTGTCTGAGAGCGTTGATCGAATTGATTTCATGTCGGGTGCCTGTAAGACATCAGCCATTGAACGATTTTGCACCGATATATTCTTTGATGACAGAATGGATAATTGTCGACCAGCAAGTAGTTATTCATCGGTCGCACATGTCCCATGGGGCATTGCAAATGCTTTGCCACATGATGAGTATTGAAAAGCTAGTAGCGTCGTGGTAAACTAAAATTCAGCAAAGAGGGGAAAGGTCTGTATGTTAAAAAAAGCTTGGTGTTTGTTTCGAGGGAATGATAACATGCCACCGAATTTAGATGAGATTCTAAATTCATTTATTAACAAAAAAGTCAGACGCACCAGTTCAGGTCAAGACACAACACCGTCGAACTTTTTCATTAGCTCCTTTTTCTTAATCATCTTAGTGGTCATGTGGTTTTTGAGTGGTTTTGTTATTGTTAAGCCACCTGAAGAGGGCGTCGTCCTTCGTTTTGGCCAGTTCGACCGCATTTTAGATCCGGGCCTCCATTGGATTCCAAGGATTGCTGATACCGTTCAGATCGTTAATGTAGAGAACATCTACGACTATGAATATCAAGCTAA
>DLBP01000063.1:0-14491 GCA_002480165.1 Proteobacteria bacterium UBA7821
ACACCATAGGCTAGTGCAAACCCACATTTTGACAACATCAAAAACAGCATAAACCACGCATAATTTGAGGTTAGTATTAAGCCTGTGAAAAACGTAACCCCGATAGACAATCCAATCAAATAACTGCGTTTAATACCAACAAACTGCACAATGATCATCAAACATATTTGTGATAGAAATACGCCTGCATAACTCAAACTGGCTTGGTACTGCATGTGCTCAGACGTAACACCCAAGTCAACCGCCACTAATGGCATAATCGATGCGAATGAGAGCGCCGTCAACCCAATAAAAAACTGTGTAAAGAACATCACATAGGGAATTAACTTATTCAAATGGATAACCTTAAAATACTTTATTCTAACAGTCAAAACAGCGCTTTTCAAGCTGAGAAGCATTGACTTTGATGCCATATTTGGGTTATGATACAAGAGACATTTTTTTGGCCCAACATGCACCCAGATTTAAAAACGATAACACCACTGATACCTTCTTTAATAACCGTGTTCTTTGCCTACATTGGCTTTAGTATTACCGTACCCATTATCACAGACATTTCCATGCACATGAACCAGGATGTCCGCTACCAATGGTTAACTATTCTCATGAGCGCCTACCCGATTGGTGCCATTTTAGGAGCCACATTAGTTGGCAGCGTTTCTGATGTAATCGGTCGAAAATCAACGTTATTGGCATCATTAGGCGTCTCAGGCGTGCTCTATCTACTAACCGGATTGTGTATTGTTTATAGCGAGTGGCTCATCCTTGGAATCATTCGGATAACCCAAGGGCTAATTGATGCAAACATGGTGATTGCTCAACGTACCATTGCCGACGTTCTACCACAAAACCGACACAGTCGTTTTTTTAGTTACCTCTATTCGTTTCCAGCAACCGCCTTCATCATTGGCCCATTAACACTTGCCTACTGTCTACCTGAAGTCATGGTGAATGAATGGCACTACTTTTGGCCATTTATGATACAAGCTTGTCTCATGGGGCTGTCATTTCTGATTATCCAGACCACATTCACCGACACCAAACAAATCAAATCCAATCGAACAATTCAACAAGATTTATGGCAGTTCATCACTGCATTAAGGCATCACTCGACCTATCGATCCATCACCATCTCAAACTGCTTGCTATTTTTTGTCTACCGAGGCTTTTTAAGTTTCTACCCCATCTATATCGCCGACTACTTTAGCGCAAACCTGACGCTAAACAGCCACATCATATCCTGGATTGCCTCTGGAAGCCTTGTGACCTATTTATTCATCAATCCCACATTATCAAAACGATTCTCGGAAACAAAAATTATCATAACGTGCAGTTGCCTCTTAAGCTTCTGTTTGTTAATAACAAGCTACACAACCAGTCTAAACTACGCAAGCTGGCTACTAATGCTAGACAGCATCCTTGTGACTATCTGGATTCCGTCATGCTTGAGCCTAATTTCAAAACACAATATCAACCAAGACTATGGCAAGGCATTTGGACAAAACCAATCGATTAAGATCTTCTCAGGCTTAGTGGTCAATTTAGTCTTTCCACTGATGCTGATGAGCCATAAACAGCTGCCTCTAATCTGTCTTAGCTTGGCATCCATTTGTGTTGCAGCCATGATGTCTATGATAGCAGCACAAGAATGCTTAACATCCTCTGGCATTAGAACTTAAATCCTTTTTTTCGATCTCTTTAATGACTGTTTTTGCAGACCTAACCTGATATAACGACACCACCCGCATCAGAGCAACAGCAGACAGTGGTTTGTTTAATAGTCGCCCCACACCACGGTTTGGTAGTAGCCCCGATGATAAGACTAAGATAGCCAAGGTATAAAACCTAGACACCCTGTCTTGTCGCTTCATTGCTTGCTGAACGGATGGATCACTAGAAAACCCTGACGCTCGCAGTAGACTCAAACCCGCTTCAGTAACACACGGACACACACCAACAATAACAGACATGAAAGATAACAATGCCTGCCCAGACATACCAAGTAGCAACCAACTGGTTGATAGCAGGGTTGCTGATGTGACGGCAATGGATAAGAAATTCGTTTTGTTCCTCCGACACGCACAACAGCTATTAACACTAGGCCCCCCTTGGCTCTGAGCCCACACAACAAGAAAAATATCGTGCAGAAATAAGTGTCTGGAAAGACCCAAGACTGGACTGGTCAGTAGTGAAATGGCAGAGGCCACCCAGGCTATCATAATTAAAAGAGAGGTATTGATATTCGAATCGTTAGTCCTAGCGTATGCGATCGAACCACAACCAAATATCGCCGCTATAATGGATAAAGCGATTCGGTTGGCTGGAAAAATAGCACTCAGACAAATACACAATACCTGGCCTAGTACACAACAGTGAATCTGCCAAGGCCTCTGCTTGGCCCGACTGTAATAGTCACGAGCGAGCGACCAAGCGCCGTAGCCTGTCACACCCAACACGGCCAGCCAAAAGGACTGAACTGTCACTGGCACAAGCTGTGGCATGGCTAATAATAATAGACCGTATACCAACAAATCAGCTCGTGAATTAGCTCTGGATAATCGACTCTTAGCTACCAATGGACCTCTCCTTCTATTTGCCATTTCTTTGACACAAAACAAGCTATAGTTTATCCTAATCGATGAGAAATGCAAGAGGTGACCTATGGCGCTATCGATTAGCTGGATTATTCAACAAACAGAGTGTCTCACCGAATTAAGAAATTCAGACAAGCGGGTCTGTTGGATACAAAAAAAGCAAATCGGCCAACAATATCACAACCAACTATACTGTTATTTTCTTGGGGAAATCACTATAATCAGCGACCAAACACACTCGGTGAAAAGTCACATTCATACCTATGGTGGCGGTAGTTTCTGGTTGAACAATGAATACCTCTGGTATAGCAACGAACTCGACGGACAACTGTATTGCTATGACTTTTCATACCAACAGCTAAAACAGATCACCATGCCTGAGCAAACTGACCATTGGGTGTTTGCCGATGGATACATGACCCAATCTGGTGATTCAATTTGTGTGGCCGAACGACACCAGTCAGGCACCGTTAAATACGCACTGGTCTGGATACATTCTGCGAATGGCCTGGTTGAGGTCATTGACGACCAAGATGACTTCTATGCCTACCCTAGACTCAATCAAGATGAAACAGCAATATGTTGGATTAGCTGGCAAAAAGGCCACATGCCTTGGCAAGAAAACAAACTAAATGTGGCTAATTTTAATCAACAACAGATTCACTCAAAAGAGCAACTATCCGGATCGAATCGAAGCTACAGCCAACCCATTTGGCATCAAGACAGCCTAATTTATCTACATGATGGTACTGGCTTTTCTAATCCATATCGCCGACAAGATCAACAGGAAATCCCACTCCATCCATGTCCCATTGACATGGGCGAGCCGCTATGGCAACTTGGCGTCAGCACCCTGTGTCTACTCGATGAATCAACCTTAGCGATTCGTTGTCAACACCAAGCACATCATGCCATCAACTTGATTGACCTCAATACAAACCACGTGCGTTCTGAGGTCATTGAAAATACTGAGTTCAAACCCTATTTAGCTGGCTATGACCAACAGTTATTTTGCCTTGTGAATGAGCCAACAACATTAACAGGGCTGAGTCTCATCAATCTGACCACCCAAACAACCCACTATCTCGTTAGCCCACCGACGTGTGACTATCAGGAATGGTCTCTCCCCAAACCCCTTCAGATCGATACCCTTCGTGGTGTGATTTATGCATTTTTATACCTACCAGCGGTTATTAATCACCAACCACTGCCTCTAATTGTCAACTGCCACAGTGGGCCTACAGCCAGTTTGAGTAATGCACTCAAACCCTTAACCCAATACTGGTGCCATCACGGCTATGCTGTGCTCGATGTTGCTTACTCAGGAACGGTAGGATATGGAAAATCCTACCAACAACGACTGGATGGGCACTACGGATTAATGGATTCACAAGACTGTATCGAAGCAACACAATACGTCTTAGACCACTACCCCATCCATCCAAATTGTGTCGCGATCAGAGGGAAAAGCTCGGGAGGATTCACAGCACTGAATGGAATGATTCAGTCCAATCTATTTTCCGCAGGGATCATATATTATGGAATCACCAATTTAGTCGGTCTTGACCAGACAACCCATGCATTTGAGTCAGGCTACTTATCAACGCTGGTGAAACCAGCTGATCAATACAGTCGCTCACCAATCAATCATATCGACTCAATACAAGCACCGCTACTGCTACTGTATGGCGACCAAGATCCTGTGGTCCCGCTAGCACAGGCAGAAAGTATGATAGCGCGCTTAACGAAGATCAACCATCCCATATCATCAAAATGCTACCACGGTGAGGGTCATGGATTTTCGAAGCCTGAACACCAAGAGCACGCGATGTCATTAGAGCACTCGTTCTTAGAAAAACAATTCAAGTTACCATCTTAGCTGTTTTGATGGTGTCATAAGCTGCTTTAATGGCTTGTGTTTTCTCTTTGGCTAAATTCAGCATTTCCTCGGGAAGCCCCTGTGAGACAAGGCGGTCTGGGTGATTTTTCAGCATCAGTTTTTTGTATGCTTTTTTAATGTCATCCCAGGGTGTCTCTGGAGTCACACCCAGGGTGTGATAAGCTTGATCCAGTTCGCCTACTCGATTAGCACGATTGAAACCTTGATATTGTTGACGACCATAACCGGATTGCTGTTGATAGCGACCAAATAAAACATCTCGAATCCTGTCTAATTTTTGCATTTTCTTGGGTGAGACATGACCATCAATTTGGGTTATTTTGGTCTGTATCTCATAAAATATTCGATACAGATGTATATTTAAACCAATGTGTCGCTTTAAATCTGTTAACGCTTGATCTAAATTGAAATCTGCTGATTTGCCTGTGTTAAATGCATTGATGGCTTGTTTTTTTGCCTGATCACTCAAGTTAAATAGCCGCATGGTCTGCTGTGCCATCTGTATCTCTTCAGATGATATTTTACCATCGGCTTTTGCCAAATGCCCCATCACCGAAAATGTGATATCAAAAAACACCTGCTGGGAATGACTGTGATGACTCGTATACTGATGACGCATCACACCATAATCAAACTGACGCCCGATATAATAGCCAACGATGGCCCCCAACAAACCTTTGATTAGGACCAGTCCCATGACCGTTCCAAACAACCGCCCCCAGATCATTTATCTGATTCCATGTTAGGCTTTGCCAGCGTTAAAACAGCCTTCAACCAGGGCGTGAAGCGTTGTGGCATGTGCTCGACTGCCGCCAAAAGCTCGCTGTAATCATACCAAACCAGCTGAGCGACTTCATCTGGATTACTCATTGGCAGTGATTCATCGTAATAACCAACATACACGTAATCTAATTCATGTTCATGCAGATCTGGTGAGAAAGTGTGCTGATAATAAAACTTTGACACAAAAGACAACTGAGTAAAGGTTATGTTGAGTTCAAAGTCCAAGCGCTTGATTGCCGAGTCTAGACAATTCTCTCCAGGCTGAGGATGACTGCAACAGGTGTTTGACCACAAATTTGGGCAGTGGTATTTGGTCGATTGGCGTTGTTGCAACAACACCTCTAACCGTGACGCATGATGACGGTACAGCAACACTGAGAAAGCTCTGTGTAACCAATTTTTCTGATGAGCTTCTAATTTCTCAGCAGTGCCGATTGGCTGGTCATTTTTATCTACAAGAATCACATCGGGCTGCTTCATGTGCTTACACAAACCTAAATAGAAACAAAATAACACTTTTTTTAACAACTTTCAATCAAAAAACAATATTTTAAATCTTATTTGGCATCAAACGAATTTCCAAAAGACTAGATGACAAGTCGACCATCAACCGCTATAATGAGCTATTTAGTCTCAGAGATCCGTTATGAACAACCCAGCCAATTCGTCCAGTGGTTTTAATCAGAAAACACTGCCAGAAAAGCACCGCTGGCTCGAAAAGCATACCAAGCTAACTCAACAAGATCTTAACTATCTGTCTCAAGCAGACACACACACCTCATACACCATCACCAGCAGCCTAATTGAGAATGTAGTTGGTACTTTTCACTTGCCCATTGGCATTATCCCCTACATTAACATCAACCAGCAGGTATATACTGTACCACTGGCTGTTGAAGAAAGTTCAATTGTTGCTGCGTGCAACAAGATGTCAAAAGATATCGACAAACGTGGTGGCCAAATAACGGCTTCTCACACTGGCTCAAGCATTCTTGGGCAAGTGGTTATCAATGAACTCAGTAGTGAACAATATCAGCAATTATCCAATTGCCTAACAGCCAACATGAACTCATGGATCGACACCCTCCACACTGGCTTACTGCGCCAAATGAAACAGCGTGGCGGCGGCCTACATCGCTGGCATCTGAAGTCCTATCTAACTGACTGCCAGCATCACACAGCCAGTTTATTTGTCGAACTAAACACCGTGGATGCGATGGGAGCCAATCTGGTTACACAAACGTGTGAGTGGCTGGCAAGGAGCATTGAATCCCAACTCAACCAATCCACACTGCTATCCATTGTCTGCAATTACTCTGAATCCGCATTGGTTGAGGCAGTCTGCCGTTACCCCATCGACAGGTCACTGGGGCATCGCATTAGCCAAGCATCACAATTTGCAACACTGGACATACATCGAGCAACAACACACAACAAAGGCATTATGAATGCCATCGATGGATTAATGGTCGCTACAGGCAATGATTGGCGCGCCGTGTCTGCATCGATGCATGCCTATGCGTGTCGAACCGGACAATATCAACCCTTAAGCCAATGGCATTACCGAGACAACCATCTAGAAGGCAGACTGGTTGCGCCCATTCAGGTTGGCACTGTTGGAGGCGTCACTCGAATTCATCCTGATGCTCAATTATGTCTCAAACTACTGAATCAGCCCAGCTCACAAGATTTAGCCATTATCGCTGGATCAATCGGCCTAGTGCAAAATTTAGCAGCACTCAGTGCTCTGGTTGATGGTGGATTAATCGCAGGCCACATGCGGCTTCACATTGACAATATGCTACTTGCTCATGGGGTTGCACATGAGACCCAAGCGCGGCTTAGACCCATCTTAATTGAACACATCAAAACACACCAATCGATTCAGCCAAGTGATATCACACACTACTTAAACCAGCTCGACTTATGACCTTACCATTGACCCTTACCATTCCTTCCAAAACATTTATTCTCGGAGAGTACTCCGTTTTATCCAATCAGCCAACGTTGCTTGTTGCCAGCCAGCCTACCTGTTGCGTGAGGATCCACCAAACCGAGACGCCATCAATATCGTTATCACCCAATAGTCCAGCTGGTAGATTCTACCATAAGCACTTAAAACAGTTGGGCCTACAGCTAACTTTCTCCATACCAGAGCGTATGAAGGACGCAGGCTTAGGCATATCTGGCGCAGAGTGGCTATCGGTTTACCTTGCTCACCGAATGGCTAAACAACAACCCTTTTCACTTTGGGATCGATCCGTATGGCAGTCATGTTTATTGGATTATCAGTCGCATCAACCTAACATGAGTATACCAGGCAGTGGGGCTGATTGGCTGTGCCAAATGCTAGGCGGCTATCTCTACTACGACCCGAAAAACCAGCGCGTCACACCAACACAGTGGCCATTTAAAGACCACAGCTGGATTCTTCTTCAGACTGGTCATAAATGCGCAACACACGAACATCTCAACTCGCTTAAAGACACACAACCCTTCTCAGCATGGGGGCAGATTGTTCGCCAATCATGGCAATACTGGCAAGTTGGTGATGCCGATGGTTTTATTGAACAAGTCAAGATGTTCCAACAGCAACTACGCTCATCTGGCAAAACAGCAGAACAGACTCAGTTACTATTGCAATACCTAATGACCATTGAGGGCATTGTCTGTGCAAAAGGCTGTGGCGCTATGGGCGCAGACACCATCTGGCTAATGTGTCGCCGTGACAAAATAGCTGCTGTTCATACGGCTTTGAGAGAACGATCCATCACTGTCGTTGCCAATGAAAACGACATTCACCACGGGGTCACATGGCAACAATGACACAACAATGGCAAGCGTCAATGCCTGCAAACATTGCATTGATCAAATATATGGGGAAAAGACCCGGGCAGCACGCGATTAATGCCTCCTTGTCATACACACTAGAGCAGTACTTAACAACGGTTACGCTCACATTAGCTAATGCCACGAGTTTTCGCCAACCCAACACCTGGCCCAAGCCAGCACAAAAACGTTTTATCAGCCACCTTAATTATCTCAAATCAACGTTCAGTATCAGTGAACACTTCACCATCGACAGCAGTAACAATTTTCCATCAGACTGTGGGCTAGCCAGTTCAGCATCAAGTTTTGCAGCATTAACACAATGTTTTTTTAATTTCATGGCATCCCATGATCGACAAAGCCATAGCACCACACCTGAGTCAATCGCCTACCACAGCTCCAAAGGCTCTGGCTCATCTGGCCGATCTTTTTTCAAACCATGGGGCGTTTGGGAGGCCGATACATTCCGCTCGGCCAACTTACCTTATGACAATTTAAATCATCGATTAATTATGATTGATAACCAACCCAAACGGGTTAGTTCGTCAGAAGCACACCAAAGAGTTCGAACGAGTTCACATTATCAAAAACGAGCCGCTCGTGCCAACGAACGATTTAATGAGCTAACCCAAGAAATCTCCAACAAAAACTGGGATAATGTGCGCGCGATTGCATGGGATGAATTTCAGGATATGCATGCTCTTTTTCACACAAGCCAACCACCTTTCAGTTACTTTCAACCCCATACAATTCAATGTCTCGACCTACTAAAAGACTCGCTGATCAATGATAAAAACGGTCCGGTTATTACGATGGATGCGGGCTGCAACATCCACTTGTTATTTAAAAAAGCATCACATAGCGAACCTTATCTGGACATGCTTCACCACTGCTGCAAAGACATCATTTGAGCCTTTACAAGCCCCCCATCATGGGGTATAGTCAAAATTAAATTGTGTCATCATTAACTCATTTAATGCAGTATTCTAAATCATATCATGGCAAATGGATTCTTTGTGGAGAACACTCTGTTACCAGAGGTAAATCGGCAATTACCATACCCTTTAATCAAAAAAAATGTCAATTTTATTATCACAAGAACGCCTCTGACTTGACCGTTGACTACCGAGGAGTTGACGCGACTGAAATGGGTCAACAACTCAACAAAATGGTTGATAAAACCCTAGAGGCTTTGGGCCACAATAAACAAACCGTTTCTGGTGAACTGACCATCGATAACGACATTCCAATCGGCGTTGGGTTTGGATTCTCGGCTGTTTGGAGTGTTGGCTTTGCCGAACTGTTTATCGAACTGGGTCTATTAGAATCGACAGATATCCAAAGCGTCGCTCACCAAATCGAAAATCTATTTCACAATAACAACAGTAGCGGTCTCGACGTCGCTGGCGTTTTATCGCCATCAGCTTTGCACTACAGCCCAGGGCAGCGTAACCAGCCATTCGAAAGTACTTGGACACCGCACATTTACATCCAAGATATCTCTCAAAAATCGCTAACAGAAATAGCCATTCAACACGTTCAAAAAGTCAGGCAGGAAAACCCTGCTAAATCAGCCTACATCGATGACACCATGCAAAAAAGTGTTGATCTAGCCATCATTGGCCTCCAGCTAGAAGATCATAAAGAAGCGTTAATACTACTTAAAGAGTCCATGCGATTATCGAATGAATGCTATGAAGAATGGGGGCTAATTACACCTGATACGCGCAAGGCCATGAACCACCTTCGCACACTCGGCGCACTAACAACGCGAGTATCAGGTAAAGGTCTTGGTGGGATTATTATTGGGCTTTGGCCACACAAGCTGGATCAACAAACCATCGACAAACACAAACTATACCACGGTTTTAATTTCTCAGGAGGATAAGATGCCCACTACCATACAGACTCAAGTCATGACCAGAGGTCACTTGTGCCAAGAGGCACTGGATAATGGTGAGGTGAAACAAGCAAGCAATGGCGCCATCGTTGCTGATACCGGTCACCGAACAGGCCGATCAACTGGCGATCGCTTTATTGTACAGGATGACAATACCCTATTAAATGTTGACTGGGGTCGCATCAATCAACCCATGCAACCTCAACAATTCAAACAACTCTGGGAAAAAGCTCAACACCACATGGAAGGCTGTCAAGTCTACCAGTCGCAAATGTATGTTGGTGCAGACAACGACTATAAAATCAGTGTTGATGTAACCACCGAGCTATCATGGCATCATGTGTTTCTTAAGCACTTATTCATTCAAGACCAGCTGACTATGCCTAAAGAACGCCAATGGGAGCTCATTTCTCTTGCAACGTGTCTCCTTGACCCGGTCGTCGACCAAACTCCCAGTGACGCTGTTGTTGCCATTGACTTAACCCAAAAGCGTGTTTTAATCTGCGGCATGCGTTACGCAGGTGAGATGAAAAAAGCATTCTTCTCTATTATGAATTACCTAATGCCAACTGAAGATGTCCTTCCCATGCATTGCGCGGCTAATGTCGGTAAAAAACAGGGGGATGTGGCACTATTTTTTGGCTTATCAGGCACAGGAAAAACAACACTATCAGCAGATGACGACCGGTTATTGATCGGTGATGATGAGCACGGATGGTCACCGAAAGGTATTTTCAACTTTGAAGGCGGCTGCTATGCTAAATGTATTGACCTGTCGAAGGAAACCGAGCCCTTAATCTGGAATGCGATCCGTGAGACATCGGTGTTAGAAAACGTCGTACTCGATAGTGATGGCTTCCCTAATTATAGCGACAGTAGTAAGACTGCGAACACACGTGCAGCATACCCAAGAGACTTTTTACCCGATTGCCAACCAACGAATATGAGCACCCATCCTAGAACTGTCATCTTGCTGACGTGTGACTTGTATGGTGTTCTTCCTCCAGTCGCACTACTGTCTCAAAAACAGGCTGTTTACTACTTCCTAAACGGCTACACTGCCCTAGTTGGCAGCACAGAGTTGGGATCAGACAGTGCGATAAAACCAACGTTTAGTCGATGCTTTGGCGCACCCTTTTTTCCAAGACATGCAACAACTTATGCAGATCTCTTTCAACGAAGACTCAGTGAAACCAATGCCAATGTCTATCTAATTAACACTGGCTGGACTGGGGGTGGCTATGAGACTGGTGGAAAACGATTTTCAATTGCAACGAGTCGACGTATTGTGACAGCTGTTCTAACTGGCCAAGTATTGCTTAGCCCACTTCGCCGTCTACCAGGCTTTAACCTTGAGGTGCCTGAAAAAATTGCTGGCATTGACCCAAATATATTAAACCCATCACTCACGTGGACTAATCCAGATCTATTTAAGAGAACAACCAATACATTGATTCTTAAATTCATTGACAACTTCAAATCGCTGGGTGTTGATATTTATAGTGATGATTTCCCATGCACTGTGTGAATACATTCAAACGGTGAGTGTTGTAAATTAGGTGATTTCTGCTTGTAAAGCTCCTAAAAATAGCGTATTATAGTCAGTATCAGATATAAAACCACCCCCTATTTTCATCAATGGAGCCATTAGTATGGAGTCACCTTTTGTTAAAGCCAGCAATCACACTACATTTGAAACCGACGTTTTAAAAAACGACCAACTGACATTGGTTGATTTTTGGGCTGAATGGTGCGGTCCTTGCAAAGCACTTGCGCCAGTTGTTGCCAATGTCGCTGAGAAGTATCAACAGAAAATAAACGTCGTGAGTGTTGACATCGAAGAAGAAGGCAATGTGCAATTGCAACAGCAATACCGAATCAGAGGGCTTCCATCGCTACTTCTCTTCAAACAAGGTGAGATAGTTGGGACCAAATATGGCGCTATCAGTCAAGATCAATTAGAAGCGTTTATTTTTGAACACTTCGACAACTAATTAGTGGAGAATTTAATGAACGAGACACACAGTGAGATTATCAATATTAATGAAATTAGGCAAAAAACGATTGATGAATTGAATGTATTACTTGCCGACAATGGCATTAATAATTTTCATCGAAGTCGTAAAGATGACTTAGCTGTCAAGTACATACAAGTCATGGCCAAAGGTGGGCGAGAAGTCATCGGCGGTGGTGTCTTAGAAGTTGTTCAAGACGGTTATGGATTCCTAAGATCAGCCGATAATTCCTATACCAACGGCCCTGCAGATATTTATATCTCACCCAATCAAATATCGAGATTTCATCTAAAAACAGGTGATACTATCTATGGGAAGATACGCTCTCCAAAGGACTCAGAACGCTATTTAGCACTCAATCAGCTCTACCGAATTAACGGGCAATCACCAGAAGACACCAAACGAAAAACAAACTTTGATTACTTAACAGCAGAATTTCCGAAAAAAAGACTCAAATTAGAACGAGGCAATGGCAGTCGTGAAGACATAACCTGCCGAATGCTAGATGTCATTGCGCCATTGGGTAAGGGACAGCGGGCATTAATCGTCTCGCCACCGAAAGCAGGTAAAACGATGCTACTTCAAAACATGGCTCACTCGATTACCAGCAACCATCCCGAATGTGAGTTAATTGTTCTACTGATTGACGAGCGGCCAGAAGAAGTAACAGAAATGCGTCGATCGGTCAGAGGAGAGGTCGTCGCCAGCACATTTGATGAAGCACCAGCAAGGCATGTTCAAGTAGCTGAAATGGTTATTTCAAAAGCAAAAAGGCTTGTTGAAAACAAAAAAGACGTTGTGATTTTACTGGACTCTATCACTCGATTAGCCAGAGCGTATAATACACTCACCCCATCTTCAGGTAAGGTTTTGACCGGTGGTGTTGACTCGAATGCGCTTCAACGCCCCAAGCGTTTTTTTGGCGCAGCTAGGAATTTAACTGAGGGTGGCAGTTTGACGATTATTGCAACAGCACTGGTTGATACTGGCTCCAAAATGGATGATATCATTTATGAAGAATTTAAGGGAACCGGTAATAATGAAATCCACCTAAACAGAAACATTGCTCAAAAACATATCTATCCAGCACTGAATATTACTGCTTCTGGAACAAGAAGAGAAGATCTAATCTTATCTGAAGAAGAGATTAAAAAATACTGGATCTTAAGGAAATACTTACAAACAATGGATGAAACTCAAGCAGTGGAGTTCTTTATTGAGCGGCTTAAAAAATGCAAAACGCTGACAGAATTTTTTGATGCCATGCGAAAAGGTGGCTAAGGTATCCTGTCGTTGGTTTATGGCAAACAGCAAGCGGCCATTTGAGCCGCTAGCCGCAACAATGCTTAAATTTCTTACCTGAACCACATGAGCACGGTTCATTTCGCCCCTGCTTAGCGACAGCCTTCTTCTCGTTTCCCACCGACTCAGTGCGGTTGGTTTGCATGGTGATCATGGGATTTTTCTCTTCTTGCGCCTCAACTTCAGTTAACTTAAGACGACACATCTGACTGGTGACAGTCTCTTGAACCTCAAACAACATCTCTTCAAATAAGGCAAAGGATTCTTTACGATACTCATCAAATGGATTTTTTTGCGCATAGCCTCTAAAGTGAATATTTTGGCGCAAATGATCCAATGTTCTTAAGTGCTCTCGCCAAACATGGTCCAGTGTTTGTAAGACAATGTGCTTCTCAAGCTTTCTGACCAATTGAGCCTCAACATGTTGAACACTCTTGTGAAAATTACTGAGCATTTGAGTATGAATGCCAGCTTCAGCTGCACCGATGGTGCACTTATCTGCTATCCAATCAGCGACATTCACTTGCACATGAAACCGAGACTGGATGGTCAATAACAATTCTTCAAAGCGCTCTTTATTAGTTAAATAACACTCTTCTATTAGCGTGTCACGACTTTGCGTCAGATTTTTAGAAAGCGTACGCTGACTGGTTTTCAACATCATGGATTCAATAACATCACTAATATCCGTATGGCTCATGAGTTCTTCTCTTTGCTGATAAACCATCAGCCTCTGCTCATTGGCAATGTTATCAAATTTCAGTAGCTGTTTTCGAATATCAAAATGGTGCCCTTCCATTTTCTTCTGCGCATTTTCTACCGAGCGGTTCAGTAGTGGGTGCTCTAAGCTATCGGCTTCTTTCATGCCGGCAAATCGCATAATATTCTGGGTTTTATCTGATGAAAACACTCGCATTAATGGATCATCTAATGAGATATAAAAACGGCTAACCCCCGGATCTCCTTGTCGGCCTGAACGCCCCCTGAGCTGATTATCAATTCGTCTTGAATCGTGACGTTCTGAGCCGATGACATACAAGCCACCGAGTTCAATAACCCGTTTTTGCTCTGTTGCGAAACGTTCTTTTATCGCCTGTTTATCCGCATCACCAATGGGTTTATTCAGCGCTTGTATATAAGACTCATAATTACCACCCAGTACGATATC
>DLBP01000063.1:14816-28909 GCA_002480165.1 Proteobacteria bacterium UBA7821
GTTCCACGTCCAGCCATATTAGTCGCTATTGTAACGGCCTTAACGCAGCCAGCTTGTGCAATAATTAGGGCTTCTTGTTGGTGAAACTTGGCATTGAGCACTTTGTGTGTCACTTTGAACTTATTTAGCTCTTTAGACAAGCGTTCTGAGCTATCAATCGAAGTGGTACCAACAAGCACAGGCTGTCCACGTTCATAGCATTGTTTGATTGTGTTGACAATCGCTTTGAATTTTGCCTGTTCAGTCAAATAAATACTGTCTGGCTTGTCAATTCGAATCATCGGCTTGTTAGTCGGTATGGTTAATACTGACAGGCCATATATTTCAGAGAATTCACTGGCTTCCGTTAGAGCGGTACCGGTCATACCGGATAGTTTTTGATACTGTAGAAAATAGTTCTGTAAAGTAATGGAAGCCATCGTCTGATTTTCTTTTTGGATATCAACACGCTCTTTAGCCTCAACAGCCTGATGGAAACCATCTGACCAACGTCTGCCACTCATGGCTCGACCAGTGTTACTATCAATGATGACTATTTGACCATCCTTGACGATGTAATCAATGTCTTTTTGTAGCACAAAATTCGCTTTCAAAGCCGCATTGCAATAATACAATAAATCCAAGTTTGCTGGATCAAACAACCCACCTCCTGGCTTCAATAACTGTTTATCAGCCAATAGCTCTTCGACGAGATGGTGTCCTTTATCGGTCAAATACGCCCGCTTTTCTTTCTCGTTGATGGTAAAATCATCATGATGAACTAATGTTTTGACAACAGCGTCCACATGCTGGTAAATGGCGGTTGTGCCTTCAGCAAAACCCGATATAATTAGTGGTGTTCTTGCGTCATCAATTAAGATTGAATCCACTTCATCAATGATAGCAAAAGCGTGTGATTTTTTTTGTTCATCGACATCAAATGAGGTGATCTGAACCATTTCATCCAGTGATGAGGCCATGTGATCTCTCAAATAATCGAACCCAAACTCATTATTCGTGCCATAGGTAATGTCTGACTGGTAGGCTTGTTTTCTTTCAGCATGTGTTGCATTTGGCAGCAGCACACCCGTTGTTAAACCCAAGAATCCATAGAGTTTGCTCATCCAGTCGGAATCCCTTTGCGCCAGATAACTGTTTACCGTGACCACATGAACCGCATGCCCGGACAAGGCATTTAAATAAGCTGGCAGTGTCGCAACCAGTGTTTTACCCTCACCGGTCATCATCTCTGCAATATGACCTTGATGCAATGCCATGCCCCCAATTAACTGGACATCGTAGTGTCTTAGACCAAGCACTCGTTTTGACGCTTCTCTCACACAGGCAAATGCATCATTTAATAGATGATCCAGTGTCATTCCCGCTTGATATTGTTGTTTAAAATCAGCAGTCTTCTGTCGAAGTTCTTCGTCTGTTAATCGTTGATACTGCTCCTCTAACTGATTAATTTTTGATATTTGTGAAGACAAGCGTTTCACAACCCGATCGTTCTGGGAAGGAAAAACACGTTTGAGCAATGTTAACATTTGAACACCCTAAATAACTATACAAAATAAATGTATTATGTTACCATAAAAATACCCTATTTAACACCGTATTATCATGGTAAATTCAATTAAAAACCACATATCCAATAGTAAATTACTTCAGCAGTTTTGTAAGAAACTCGGCGAGAACACTCACATCGAGCCTTTGATTATTTCAAAAATCCCCAAACACATACGACCCTTTTGCCGGCTAGTCAATCATGAAAAAGACACCATCACGATCAGCTGTAGCCAGGCAGCCTACCTAACAGAACTCCATTATTTTAAACCCACTTTAATTAGCGCACTCAACCGCACAAACACCATGAAAGAAAAAGTCAAACACATCATTTGGAGACCAGCGCTTTAGCGATAATTGGTACTACCTGATGACCGAGGCTTAACATGACCGGTAGTCAGTGTATTAATGTGATTGGGCCTGGTTGTAAACCAGTCAGTCCACCGTGTAACCACACGATTATTATGCTGATTGACTAAATCTGACAAAACAGCCCATTGACTGACAGGCCACAAATACTTAAGCCCTTTCAATAGTTGATTGGCCTGAGCCGTCTCCCTTTTTTCAAAAAAATGGACTGCCAGATGGGCTATCGCCAACCATTCTCTATCCGACGGCATCACTGCATGCACATGATTAAATATCTGAACCATCTCAGCCATTGTCTGGTCGGATACAGCGTACTTACCTGCACTGTCTTGTTGCTCAACAGTCATGAGCAATGAGAACCACTGACTATTTGACAACAGTGCTAAAAGACCGCTCCCTCGCTGATCTTGGCATAATCTAGCAGACAGTAACATCTGGCTTAAACGAATCAATAACTGCTCAACAGGGATGGCATACTGGCCTGGATTGATGCGATTATCAAGAGATTCTACCAAGCTACAAAACGCGTCTTCTTTTGCCAAAAACTGTCGATTCCTGAGAGTCCAGTCAACCAGCTGGCTGACTGTTAATGGTTTTTTTAAATCAATGAAGGCATCTAGAAGCCCTGCAACTTGATCAACTTTGGTCAGCATGACCATCGAACGTGAACTGAATCGTTTAGCAGCCACAGTGTCATCGAGCAGCTCTGACTGATCGCGACAAAAAATCGAATCGTAGATCATAGGCCCCAGCTTCTTGATTAAAGCCTGTCTCAACAACTGAGTGTCCTGGCCATAGGATTGCTTGCCTGGCACTGGAAATAACCGCGCAAGCCTGGGCCTCAGCATAGCGACCTGTATTGTGAGTTTGAGCAACACCTCATCCAGATCCTGATCCGTTAGATCACGCATACCCATGATATCCATTGCAGAATCATGAGATAAAAATGCTTGTTTTTTAAGCGCCGCCATCGCAACAAACAGATCGTGCACATGAAAGTACTGGCTGAGCAGAGGCAGGCCATCACGCTTGAGTCGTACCAGCATCTCTTGACCAGCTCTTGCGCGGTAAGCCAGCGCTTCCTCACGACAGGTCACTTGAGCACTAATCTTAAGAAGCATGGCAATATCACGATTAGATAAGCTAGGCAAGTTCCCATTTGAATCCAATGTCAACATGACGTCGAGCTCATGCTCATAGTCAGCGGGCAGAGATCGATAGACATAGGCACTAGACTGCTGCTGTATGGCATCTTGTACTGTCAATATATCCAGATGCTGCTCTTTAGTTTCCTCTAAATCAAGACATGCTAACTTGAAGAGACACTGAGACAGACCCAATAAATGACACAATATTGTCCTGGATCTACTCTGGCGTACTGTCTGAAAATGCTTTAACCAATGATTAAGAAAAAGGACTCTGATGCCAAGCCCAACATAAATCAATAACTGAGTCAGCACGATTAGTGAGGCATTGGACCAAAATGGAATCAGCAGCAATAACGGGCATGACAGCATTGGCAGTAAGCGATAACTGTGCTTGCGATATAGATCAATTAAACACCGCTGCCGGGTGATCCGTCGTTTATTCGCATGAGATCTTGACCATATTGAGCCCGGCACAATACCTGCCAAACCCGCTCTCTGTAGACACTTAAACACCTGCTCAACGGTTAATGCTTTACTAACCCAAGTGTTAAATGGCTTATGACTTAGGCCAACTTGTTTCTCTAAAACCTCACCTACTAACTGGTATCGACCACCGATAATAACCTCAACGGCATTGTTATCCACATCAGCAAGCGCCTTTAAATCCACCCGAATCGATTCACAGGTAATCTCGGTTGGTACGATTTCACCCAATTCAAAAAAACGCTGCCAGATGTCTCTAACAAGACGCTTAGCAACATCAGGATTTCCCTGTATAACCCGCTGGACCTGATGATCAGTGATCGCCGGCAATGACTGCTTATAGGACAAGTTAACCAACCAGGGGCGAAATAATATTGGGTTAATTAATGCGGTTTCTTGCGTTGATTTTTTTTCAACAGCCGGCTTTGACGCTACCGGCTTTTTAATTGGCTTGTAGGGTCCTACTCGGAATATTTGTGCCATTAGACATTCCAGCCAAGCTCGTTTGCGTGCTTGATTTCCCAAGCATCAGGGTCTGACAAGACAGCCAGTAATAGCCGATTATTCATAGCGTGACCCGTTTTAAACCCTTTAAAAAAACCCTGTAGAGGATAACCCAGTAAATAATGATCGCCTACTGCATCGAGTATTTTGTGCCGAACTAACTCATCGAAGAAGCGAAGGCCATCTCGATTCATAACAGCTGCATCATCTAGACAGATTGAATTATTCAGGCTTGAACCCAGCGCCATGCCTTTTTTTCTCAATGAGTTATAGTCTGATAAAAACCCAAACGTTCTTGATCTGGCAACCCTTCTAACAAATTCAGTCAGTGAAAAATCAAATACAGCATTGGAACACTTGTCAGGGATATCTGGATGGTCATAGTCAATCGTGATATCAATCCGATAACCATTAAAAGGCGATAGCGTTGCCACAGCCCCGGATTGCTCATCTGTAATGCTAACGGTTTTTTTTACAACAAAGTACTGGCGCTGAACCGGTTGATCAACTACCCCAGCTGCCTGAAGTAAAAATATAAACTGTGCTGCGCTACCATCCATGATTGGAATCTCTTTATCGGTAATATCGATGTGTAGATTATCAATACTAAATGCTGCCAATGCAGACATGATGTGCTCAACAGTATTGACAGACTGACCCTGGTAACCAATGCATGTGCAGAGCGCTGTATCAACCACATGGTGGACGGAAGCGGGTATTTCAACCACTGGATCTAGGTCAATTCGCCTAAACACAATGCCCGTATTTGGCGGAGCAGGTTTCAAAAATATCTTAACGGACTTTCCTGAATGGACGCCGACTCCCTGCGCCTTAATGGCTGTTCGTATGGTTCTTTGTAACAATCTGTCTATCCTAATATGTCTTTTTGATCAATCAATCAACTTCTTCTGATACTTCCGATCGTCTCAAGAACGCAGGAATATCCAGATAGTTATCAAGGAGCTCTTCATTCGCATCATCATGTTCAACGGCATCAGCCTCATCCTGATCGTCGTAAGCAATAGGCGCAACTGAGGGATTAGCTTTTGCCACAGCTGGAGACTGATTTTGACTCTTTTTCTGCTGATTCTCAAGCCCACCCAATCCGGTGACAACCACAGTGACTTTTAATGTTTCCGTGTTGTTTAAACTTTCATCGATAACGGTTCCAATAACCACTGTCGCATCGTCAGAAGTAAATGAGCGGATTGTATCCCCAACCACTTCAAACTCACCGATCGACATATCAGAGCCCGCAGTTAAATTAACCAAGATACCCTTAGCACCCTCAAGATTGATATCCTCAAGCAACGGACTGGATATGGCAGCTTCCGCAGCCTCTTTGGCTCGCAAATCTCCTTTACCACTACCGGTACCCATCATGGCCATTCCCATTTCAGACATGACCGTTCTGACATCAGCAAAATCGACATTGATCAATCCTGGGCGTATAATTAGGTCTGAAATACCTTGAACAGCCCCTTGCAACACACCGTTAGCGGTTTTGAATGCATCCAGCAAGCTGACATTCTTACCCAACACCGATAGCAATTTATCATTTGGAATGGTGATCAGTGAATCTACATACTGAGACAATTTTTCAATACCGACATCGGCCGATGACTTTCGTTTCTTACCTTCAAAACTAAATGGTTTTGTGACAACCGCAACGGTTAAAATACCAAGCTCTTTAGCAACCTGAGCAAATACAGGTGCAGCACCAGTTCCAGTACCACCCCCCATTCCACTGGTAATGAAAACTAAATCGGCACCCTGAATCACTTCATAAATTTGATCTTTTGACTCTTGTGCTGCCTGGTAACCAATCTCGGGATTAGCACCAGCACCGAGCCCTTTAGTTACCTCTTGACCTAACTGAACTTTGATGTCAGCGTTGGACTTTTCTAGCGGCTGCGCATCGGTGTTTGCACTAATAAATTCAACATTGTCCACACCAGCAGCAATCATGTGCTCAACAGCATTATTGCCTCCACCACCGACACCGATTACTTTAATCCATGCGCCTTGATTAAAATCACTTGATTGTGCTGACATACTATCTCCTCATACTATATTTTCTTCGATCACTTGCTTTAATTTCCCCCACCAACTGGCTTCAACATCAACGGTATTCGCCTCTGATAATTCCTGCTGGCAGTTAAAAAACTGGGTCAAACCTTGAGCAACCATGTAGGTAACATTATCCTCTGTCTCTTGCCCTTGACTCCACATTAAGGACTGTTGGCACTGTAGTATTGGCCATGGGAAAGACTGCTGACAGAATGTGTGAAACCCACTCATATTAGAGGTCCCACCCGTCATAACAATTGGCAAACTCTCAGAATCTTGTTTTAAATTCGCCCTAATTTTCTTCTTAATCATACTCAATAACTCACCAACACGCGCTTCTACAATTTTTTTGACTTTTCGCTTTTGTATTCGGTGCTTAACAGATCCAACTTGACAGACAAGATAATCATCAGCCGCATAATCTTGTGACAAATCGATTTGTTGTTTCAACTGGTGGGCAATAGCCTGTGGTATCCTTAGAGAGATAGCCACATCATTTGTGATGTGATCACCAGCTATTGGAATAACATCTGAGGCCATAACCGTGTTCTCGTCCCAGAAGACCAGGTCTGTCGAGCCAGCCCCCATGTCAATGCAACAAAATCGATTGAGCCTATTTTGTCGAAAAACTTCCCAACAAGCAGCGATACCTGAATGATAGACCGCCAGTAACTGAACACCCAGATTGCTGGCCATTAACCTAAAGGATTGTATAATGTCAGATGGCCCAAGGACTAAATGGCCCGCCACTTCAAGCCGGACTGCCTCTAGCCCCATCGGATCGGAAACAGGCTTGTGATTGACTTTTGTTTGTGCTGAAGCCATATGGAAGATGGTCTCTTCTGATGCCATCACAACTGAACTGGCAACTCGATTGACATGGTCTAAATGCTCCTGGCAGACGGTTTCCCCGCTCATGGCAATAACACCATAGGTATTCACGCCTCGCATAGCAGGATGAGAAAAACCTATAACTAGGCGATCGATAGTTCTACCGGACATAAGCTGAGCTTCCTCAATCAACTTACTCACCGTGTCTATTAAATGATCAGCATCGACGACTGCGCCCTTTTTGACAGCTTTTAGAGGCGCTACCACATGAGCCGATATGTTGGGCTCAGCATTAACGGATGTATTTTTCTCTGCAACCAAAATGACCGCTTTACTTGTCCCCACATCCAGGAAAGCAATATGTTTTGAATTAGCTGCCAATTTCACACTCATCGTAGACCATTTACATCATAAATGAGTATTACTTAAATTACTAGGTGTTTTATTTAATTTCTCACAATTCCTCTGATTTCGATCACCAACCAGCAAATCCACACCAGTAACCGCGGGTTTTCGGCGTCTTAATTCACCTGCGTGTACAGACTTAGAAGAGAAACATTCTATTTCGCTATTGAGTATTACTTAAATCACTAACATGCTTTATATTTGATCTATCACATTTGTTATGATTTCGATCACCAACCAGCAAATCCACACCAGTAACCGCGGGTTTTCGGCGTCTTAATTCACCTGCGGGTACAGACTTAGAAGAGAAACATTCTATTTCGCTATGCGGCTTATCGTTGGTAATTACCTTAAAATCAGGAGCTTTTCTAGGGCGAATAGACGAAACCCAATCGTAAAAGGTAGCAGGTATAAGCAACAGAATTGCCGCCATACCCAATAGAGGCGTCGCCAATACTTGCTTTAATTTCCCCCATAAACTGGCATCAACATCCATCATTTGAAAAATCAGCATGCAAATCGTACAAGCAACCACAAGAATTGTATTGATAACCAACCCGAGTGTCAGGCGATAGACCAACTGTATCGGTAACCAAAGAAAATAAAAGGCAGCGCTATTGGCACTGTTGGAATTTGTAGGCCTCGCGTCAGGTCTGATGATATAGTCGATGTTAGAGTTAGTGACCGAACAATCAACATCCTTTTCGCTCAGCGTTGCTATCTCGTCTAACAAATTAATATCACCACCGCAGAAAATCTCTACACACTTAACTGGGATATGAGTACGAATGAATGAGCTAGCAATATGACATAACGATAAACCTGTGTGGTAACCATGATAGCTTAATGTCATGCTATCCTTATCGTCATAGCTTTGTATCAATCTCGAAGCCACCTTTGCTCCTATTAATCCACCCAGTGACACCCCAGCTATATGAATATGCAAATTTTCACGTTGTTGACGGTTGCCAATTTTGTTGGTAATTTGCTGTAAACAGTTCTCCACAATTCCTGACACACTCTCTCTGGGGTAATACACCTGAAACACGTCATTGTATTCGCTTCCCTGTAAAAGATTGCTAGAAGCTTGATCCATGCTTTGATTAAGCTGACCAGGGAAAATAATAGCAATGCGCTTGATTGGAGTTGGCCCGGTAGGTTTCTGATTGCTTCTGGGCCTTTGGATTTGGATAGTTTCGTCGGACTTTTGGATTATGATGGGCATTAAAGTGGGCATGGGCATGTTTGTTTTCCCTTATACTTATTCTATTGTTATTTTATCACAAAACCATGACAGTGTCAAAAGAGACATTGGATTGAATGTAGCCGACCATTGGGTCAACGCACTACTTGCTGATCAGTCGCAACACCGTCAGAAAAATCGATCCATCACAGTCAAGGCTAAATGATGATATCTAGTTAAGATACAAACTTTTTGATCGAAAAGGCATTTTTGTACCGCATATCGATGTAGTCAATCTCTGAAAAACTCTCGCGACGCTCCCTCAGTAGACCAATGGCTTTGTGTATCTTGGCAACTTGCGCACAACCGTCCTGGCATAATATACGCACTCTTGGCAACCCATCTAACTGCAATAGTAGACTATCCGATCCTAAGCTTTGAATTTCATGAAATACAAAGCCAGATAGTCTGAGGCATTCAATGACTCTGATCATTTCTTCAGGGGAACGCTTACCCGATACCGCTATCATTGGCAATGCCACAAGATGATCCGCTGGGACATCACTCGAGTCAAATATCATCCCCATTGCGTCAATAACATGACTGGGACCCCAATAACCAACCATCGGGACACGATTCAATAAGACACGCACATGCCCAGGGTTATCATACGTCACTTGTTGAACACTCAACCAGGGCATCGCATCAAAATACTCAGCAACAGCAGCCAAATCATTTGGCCCAAACCACTTGGGCTGTTGCTCTAGCGCATTTGCGATGAAGTCATACTCGTCTTGAGTCAATAACGTATTAAAGACAATATCATCTATCGACTCAACGACTAGCCAGTGCCATATTAAATTCAACAATGCCATGGTGATAGCCAACACAACCATCAGCAAAAAAACGGGTGAATAATCTTTCAAATTACGCAAATAACAAATCCTATGATATCCCATATATCATATACCAAAGCATACGCATCAGCAAATAGGCGCTTGCTGTATCGATAAAAAAATGGTAACTTAAATGTCGAACACCAAATATATTGTGACATGAAAAACTGGCTAAAACACATTTCACTTAATCACAACATAACCCCCATCTTGCTTAAGACAGCCTACTGGTCAGCTGCTGTGGTTTTTTTGTGCTTTATTCTGATATCTAGTTTATCAATTGGTAAAAAAATAGTCTTTTTAGCCGTTGGATTGATACCCTCTAAGATATTACTCGAATGCTTCTTGATTTTTTTCCAACTACTCGAATCTCAGCAGCAGACCAATCGCCTATTAACAGACATCCATAACAAACTTAACTAACTGCGATCGCTGACCGAGCCAAAGCATCAACCGCCTCATTCTTGGGATCACCACTGTGACCTTTAACCCAGCGCCACTCTATATCAAGCGACTGGTGATAATGATCGATCTGTTGCCATAAATCAATATTTTTCACCTGTGATCCTGATGCGGTTCGCCACGACTTTCGTTTCCAGGATGGCATCCACTCAGTGATACCCTTCAACAAATATTGAGAGTCGGTATACAACACAACACGCTCAGACTTAGAAACAGCCGAAAGTGCCTCAATCACAGCCTGCATTTCCATCCGATTATTGGTAGTCTCTTTATCTCCGCCTGATAAATGCTTTGTTTCGCCAGTTGGATAGTAAATGATTGCCCCCCAACCACCAGGACCAGGATTGCCCTGACAAGCGCCATCAGTGTAAATTTCTAGTATGGACATCTTTTCTCTCCTCTAAGCATTCAAACAATTAAACCAACCACAGGCAATCACAACAGCCGTCTCCATCCTCAAGATACGCTCGCCCAAATAACAAGGGTGCACATCATCACGCTCAGCCAACATCGCTGTTTCTCTAGCTGACCAGCCACCTTCACAGCCAATTAAAACAGCCAGATCAAGGCGATTGGATGGCACGCTTGGGGCGCTGGTTGCATGATGCGGATCTAAATAGTAAATCGGCTGACTACCACACTGCTCTAACCAGACATCAAAAGGCAGCCCAGGCTTCAGGACAGGCAATCGATTTAAGCCACACTGTTCACATGCTGACTCGATAATCTTACTCCAGCGCCGCTGCATAGATTCAGTAGGGGGGCGATTTAACTTTGACCGATCCGTTATGATAGGCTGTATCTCGCTAACGCCTAACTCTGTTGCCTTTTGCATAATCCAGTCCATCTTTTTACCAAAACTGGCAGCCAAGACAAGTGTCAACTGGCGTTTTGCCGATCGATCTGTCGCAATAAACTCTGAGACTTGAACTTGCTTTAAAGCAGTATTCAGCACACAGATGTATTCACCGCCACGCCCATTAAACAGCACCATTCGATCCCCTGACTTCATCCTAAGGACATCAAGAACTCGGTGGAGCAAGACTGGTGGTAAATCACAGTGTTGACCCACTGCCAATGACGCTGCATAAAAAAACCGCTTCAAGACTATCACCCAAATAAATACCCATATTCTATCTTTATTACATCAGCTAAACAACGAATAATTACTATTGATCAGGCATTTTCTTGCCACCAGTAAAAATACATGGTAATTTTTAGCATGGCCGTCAAAAAGACACTCCGATCAGTCACTTTACTACTCGCACTCATTACCGGGTTTTTAATATCGTATCGCTTTGGCCAAGCCCAAACCTCAAGCCAGCCCAAGAGCTTAATTAACCCTCACCATCAGCTTACCCAATCCAACATAGCCATAGAACAACTAACCATGCTGAGTCTCACCGGCCCCATCCAAACCACAATCGAATACAGCGATCATGAATCCATTGATATTTCAGTGCCTGAGGATTACATCCCATTTCTAAAGATAGAGCAAAAGCCCAGCACGCTGCACATCCAGTATAGCCCGCCCAGCCAGGAAGAGACACTCCAAGAACAAAAGCATGCAGTCATTCACCTTAAAACACCCAATAATCTCAAACGGCTCTACACGTACAAAGAAGCCAAAACCACCATCAACAACATTGTCTCGATTTCCCATATTGGCGCAGCTGGCTCAGCCCAAATTATATACCATTCCGATTATCCTCAAATCATACCACTGAGCTTACACATGAATAATTCATCTGATATTACCCTTGATGGGAAACGGCTCAACTTAGCACACATCAACACAGAAACAGTCGCAAAAGTGCACGCCAAAGGTATCGATAACGAAGAAGTCAATATTAATGCTAAAGAATCCAGTAGCGTTACCGCCGAAGGTTATACCCATTTCACCTACATCTCTGCAAGCAATAACAGTAAAGTTGATATCGACGGACTAACCTCATCCCAAACCAGTATATATACTCGAGACTACGCTAATATCGGCATAGGCCCGACTCAATACATCACATTGTATGCCAAAGGGGACAGTAAAACATTTAACCCGCACAACCAATCCATTAGCTCCTACATGAGTAAAGGCTCTACAATCAGCGAAAGCCAATTTGACGCCCTCCACTAAATACCTTTGTTACTACTAATCAGCGGCACAAACCGAACGGCAATATCTTGCTGATACGACAGAACACCATCAACATCTTTTGTTATTCGCCATAAAGATTGACTCCCGTTCGCCTCAGCCAATGGCAGCACTAAAATACCATTAGGCGCCAACTGATCCAGCAGAGCCGGTGGGCAATGCTGTGCCGCAGCAGTAACAATAATTCGATCGAAGGGCGACTCACCGGGCCAACCTTCATGGCCATCGGAAACCCTTAGGCGTATATTCTTGTACTTAAGTTTAGTCAATCTAACTGCGGTGTCAGCCACCAGCTCAGACACACAATCCAAGGAATAAACCTCGCTGACCATCTCAGCCAAAACAGCCGCCTGGTAACCACAGCCCGTACCCACTTCGAGTACTTTATGATCTGGTTCAAGAGATAAATATGCTGTCATTAACCCAACTATAAAAGGTTGACTGATGGTCTGATTATAACCAATCGGTAATGGACGGTTGTCGTAGGCCATCGACTGGAGATCCTCAGAGACAAATTGTTCACGTGGAACCTTAGCCATCGCAGCCGCAACCCGATGATCATTGATGTGCCATTGTTGCTCAATGGCTTCTACCGTTAGCATACCGATAACCGAGTGATATTGAATCTCATATCAATATCACACTAACTGATTAACTCTAGCGTGGTATACTCACAGGCCAACCACTTGACACCCAGCTCATAAAATCTAACCTGTACACGACCAGATTGCGATGAGTCATAATTAATCACAACACCCTCTCCAAATTTATGGTGCTTCACCCGTTGGCCTAGAGTGTAAGGCGGCAATTGCGATTCTGGCCCTTGATCTAAATCCATATTTAATCTCGATGGCGTTTGTCTAAGACGGACAGTATCAACATAATTAGCCGGTATTTCTGTTATGAATCGAGAGGGGCGCTGATAAGTTTCCTGCCCATACAAACGCCGAACCTCTGAGACAGTCAATACCAAACGCTGCATTGCGCGTGTCATGCCCACATAACACAGACGGCGCTCCTCTTCGACCTGATCTGGATCAAAACTCGACATCTTATGTGGAAACAAACCCTCCTCCATCCCGATTAATAACACCAGCTTAAACTCTAAACCTTTTGCAGAATGAAGGGTCATTAATCGAACGCCATTATCAGAAGCCGATGCGTCTTGGCCAACATCTAAAACAACATCCGACAAAAATAGGCCAAGCGCATCACAACCCGACTGTTCGGTCTTATATCGTGCCATTGCGCTGACGAGTTCTTCTACATTTTCAACACGAAACTCACCACGATCACCCGGCTCGCTTCGATAATGACTAACCAAAGCGACCTGCTCAATGACCTGTTGAGCAAACTCAGAAATGGATGTCATACCCGCCAGCTGACCGGCCAGGCTTTCAATTAATTCAATGAAACGACACAGGGCATGCTGCGATCTACCAGACACTTGATTGTCATTCAACAAATGGGTCATCGCATCCCACATCGACATCTCCATGCGCTTGGCATGATTACGTAATAATGTTAAAGAGACCTGGCCAATACCCCGTGGTGGGTGATTAATAATGCGCTCAAAAGCCGCATCATCACACCGATTAATAATCAGCCTCAGGTAGGCCAGAACGTCTTTGATTTCAGCACGATCAAAAAATCGCAACCCACCAAACACACGGAAAGGAATCTGCTGTCGGGCGAATACCTCCTCGATTACTCTTGACTGGGCGTTAGAGCGATATAAAACCGCAACCTCATCATAGTTTCCTCCCCCTGAAAACCATCGCTGAATTTCTCCTACTAGAAAATCCGCTTCGTCGTATTCGTGATGGGCATGGTAGAGTTGGATTTTCTCACCCTCTCCCCCAGCAGTCCACAGCTCTTTACCCATCCGATTAACATTGTGGCCAATCACTGCATTTGCAGCTGATAAAATTGTTTGTGTTGAACGGTAATTCTGCTCAAGACGAATCACTTTGACTGGCAGAAAATCTCGTTCAAAACTAAAAACGTGTGTTAAATCTGCGCCACGCCAACTATAGATGGATTGATCG
>DLBP01000060.1 GCA_002480165.1 Proteobacteria bacterium UBA7821
GTAGTCCAGGATTCGGCTATTGATCTGGTGACGATAGAGCAGCCAAGAGATGGTCCGCCATCTCAGGATATTATGATTACTTATGTCGGTGAGGATTTGGACGAGTTGAAGCAGGCGGCGCTTGCCACTGAGGCGAGGCTGGCCGATTTGGGTGGGGTCATCAATATAGAGGATAACATGCCTTATGATGTTGGTGTGCTTGTGTTTACAATGAAGCCGGCTGCGTTAGAGTTGGGATTGAGTGCTGAGTCGATCGTCAAACAGGTCTTGCCAATTACCCGTGGTGTAGTGGTGGGTGTTGATCGAACTGGTGCTGATGATGTGGTCTTAAGGTTGTCTTTGCCTGAGTATGATAGTGATTTGCTCGAGGTGCTATATACTTACCCAATTCAGCTAGAAGGTGGTGGTCGTATTGCCTTATCATCGTTGGTCAATTTTGATAAGGTGGCAGGTTTTGATCAGGTTCGGCACTATCAAGGTAATCGGGTGATCAATGTTCTTGCTGATGTCGATACGCGTGTGGCTAATAGGAATCAGGTGTTGCGGCATATTAAGAGTGATGTTATTCCCGAGGTGCTGGCTCAGTTTAATGTGACAGTTGACTATTCGGACCAGTCAAGAATGGAGTCGGAAACGCTTCGAGAAATGAAATATGGTTTGGTGGTGGGTGTTGTGTTGATTTATTTCTTGTTGGCATGGAGTTTTTCATCATTCTTGATGCCATTGTTGATTATGATGACTATGCCGCTGTCATTGATTGGTGCGCTTTGGGGGCATTATCTACTTGGTTTCGATGTGTCAATACTTTCACTAATGGGGTTTTTTGGCTTGATGGGTATTATTGTGAACGATTCGATTATTTTGATCAAAACTTATCAGGTATTAGTGATGCAAGGTTTGGGGCGGCGGGAGGCTGTTCTGGGTAGCGTCTCGAAGCGTCTCCGGCCGGTTATTTTGACAACATTAACCACGGTTCTAGGGCTGTCGCCACTGATCTTTGAGTCGTCTTACCAGGCACAATTTTTGATCCCAATGGCGATTTCTATAACATTTGGTTTGTTTTTGGGAACCGTATTGGTCTTCTTGTTGGTGCCTGTTTTATTGTATCGTTTATCGATTAAATAGTTTCTTGCTTTGGGTTCTTTATGAGGCTATAATACTCCCATCACAAGCATGACAACGGCTTTAGCCTAAATTGAATATAGAGGTACCTTGTGATCGGTCTAGTTTTGTCAAGTCGGTAGTGTTGAGGTTAGGTTTGTGGTAATGTCTCGAAAAAAAATCATCAAGTTATATGAAGATGTGAAGTCTGCTCTAGACTTAAAGATGGCTCTGGACGTATGGGATTCAGGTCCGGTAATGCGCCTATACCGGAAGCGTGTGGCGAGATGTCGGACTGATGTTGCGAATATGTTGTTGAAACTAAAGGACCGAGAGCGCCACGTTGAAGTCAAAGAGAAGTTCGTGAATGAGAGAGAAGGCTACCAAAAGGTCTACATACCCTTGTTTCAAGTAGAGGGAAGGGATATGGTTAGATGGGAGGTGGTCATTAAGTCACTCTCCACATCATTGGTTGGTCGAGCTGTATTTGAAGACGAGTCCGCTGTAGAAAAGTATATCAGGGAGCGAGACAAAGGTACTCAGGATGGCTACGTCATTGCGTGGGTCTCGACTGAGGAGGTCAATAAGTCAAAAGCGATGTCCACGGGCGGTCACACAGGTATAGCTTTGAGTGATCATGGTTTTAAGCAGGAGGATTCTTTACAATTTGTGCACGCCAATAGTGCGGTGTACGATTTGCGAGGCGGTCGTCTGTACATCTCTAAGCGAAAATAGCTTGCTAATTTGTTCTAGTGTTCGCTTGCGTCAACTGTCTACATAGTGTATTATAGATAAATCATATAACTGGGATTTTTATGGCTGGTAAGCAAGGTGGGGAACAGCCAGAAGGAATGGAGCCCCTCTATTATAGCTGTCTGATTATCATAATCTTGGTATATGTCTGGTATCACTACCACACCGAGATTGTTAGGTTTATCATTTTGCTCAGGTACTACGAGCTTAAATTGGTTTTGCTTGTCGTTGAACAGTTGGATGCCTTTTTGTCTCAGTTGTCCCTGCCCGTTATTGATAAGTCAGTCATTATTAACGATATACGGATGCATCAAACGGCTAATCCGGCATCAGTTCATTATTCTGAGTTGTGGTGGTTTATGTCCAGTTCTGGTATTTACCTCGTTCCGCTCAATGTTGCCTGTTCAGCTGTTTTCTCATACTACTTGATGTTTAAGAGTAAAGTAAGTAAGTTCAAGAGTGTCTACACGATGAATGTGCTTCGAAAAAAAGAGCTGGAAAACTGGCCTCACACCCGAATATCCACACTCAAAAATTTAGTGAAAGTAGGTCTGGATGATCCCTTTTGGGCCATGTCTGAGCAGCCGCTCGGTTTTGCTAAGAGTCGTGGGCTTCTAAGACGGGTGATTAGAAATAGGCGGCCTGCTGTTGAACTTGATCGAGCAAAGGCAGAAGAGGTGTTTTCGTTGCAGTTGGGTCGTGAGTGGACAGGTGTTGCCTGTTTAAGAGACTATGAGCTTGCGTTATTTACGGTCTTTGCCGCTAAAACAAACCGTGCGAGTGAGGCTGCTGATGGGTTGATCCGCCAGTTGGCAGCAAGCGCAATGAAAGGAAGGAAAGGGCTTAACATGGCTGGGGTTAACAAGCTACTGCAGGCGCACATTGGTTCTAAAGAGGTTGGTATTGCAGTTGGCCCTCACGCTTACGTACACACTGTCATGGCGTCAATGCTGGAGATGGCAAGAACCGATGGGGTTATGGCGTCATCAGAATTTTTGTGGCTGAAGACGATTGATAGACAGCTGTGGTATGTTCTCAATAATGTTGGTCGTGTGACTTCGTTTTCCGAAGTGGCTGGTGTGATGGCACACTGGAAAGTGGAGTCCAAGCTAAGACGCCCACTCAGAGTGCCATGTGTCATGCCCGCTGTTGATGCACTGGAAGAGGCAATCTTAGATGTTTTATATAACCCTGACGAGCAGGATTAGCGATGGCAATTAGAGGTATCACTAGTCGACAGGAGCAAAAAGCGGCAGCTCTAACCAGAGATGTTCGCACCGTTGGTCAAAAGTTTCGCGACTTCATGCGAGACCCTTTCCGAATTGGCTTGTTGATTCTATTTATGACTGTGTCACTGGTTTTCACCTACCCAATCAGTGACGTGATTTTTGTGTTAATCGTTCCCTTGTTTGTTTATGGTTGTACGCAGCGGTTGAGTTTACCGTTCCGGTTGCCACAGCGTGCTAATTTACTCGATCCGAACTATAAAATACCTGGCACTCGGACAATGAGAAAATCTGCTGGGATTTACTTCTTTGGTAATGATAAAGAGACTAAAGAAGAGTTGTGGTTTACCAACGAAGACATGCGTACGCATGCGCTAATCTTTGGATCAACCGGTAGTGGTAAAACCGAAACCCTTGTTTCATTGGCCTACAATGCTCTAGTCCAGTCAAGTGGCTTTATCTATGTTGATGGGAAAGGTGATAATGGTCTCTACGCAAAGATATTTTCGATGGTTCGCTACATGGGAAGAGAGGACGATTTATTATTAATCAACTTCATGACTGGTGGCGCAGATATTATTGGACCACAGCCCAAGCGCTTGTCGAATACACTCAACCCATTCTCATCAGGTTCTTCGAGTATGCTTGCCAACCTAGTCACAGGTATGATGGATGGTTCAAGTGGTAGTGGTGATGGTGATATGTGGAAAGGTCGTGCGATTGCCTTTATTGAATCACTCTTAAAGGTTCTCGTTGCAATGAGAGTCGCTGGACACATTCTTTTAGACGCAAACTGCATTCGTAACTATTTTGGCCTTGAGCGGCTCGAGGCAATGGTTGCGGATAAGACCTTCATCCGAGACAATGCATACGCAATTAGCATGGATTCTCTGCCCGACAAAGTGTCTGAGCCGATTCGGAACTATCTCTACACCTTACCTGGCTACAATAAAGAGAGGAAAGGGAAGCAAGTATCTCAGGTTTTTGAACAGCACGGTTACATCACGATGCAGTTGACGCGTGTGTTTACATCCTTGGCTGATACCTATGGGCACATTTGTCGCTCGAAACTAGCTGAGGTAGACTTAAAGGATGTTGTGCTCAACCGCCGGATACTCCTTGTTTTACTGCCAGCTCTTGAGAAATCACCTGATGAATTGTCTAACCTTGGTAAAGTTGTGATTGCGTCGATGAGGTCGATGATGGCTGCTGGCCTTGGTGATGCTGTTGAAGGGACCTTTGCAGATCTGGTCGAAAGAAAACCAACCAACGCTAAAACGCCTTATTTATGCATACTTGATGAGTATGGTTATTATGCTGTCAAGGGATTTGCAGTCGTTCCAGCTCAGGCGAGGTCGCTAGGTTTCTCAGTTATTTTTGCTGGTCAGGATCTGCCCGCATTCCAAAAAGCATCGAAAGAAGAGGCGGCCTCTATTGGTGCTAATACCAACATCAAAATCTGTATGAAGCTCGAAGATCCAACTGAAACTTGGGATTTCTTTATGAAGAGTGCTGGTGAGTCATATGTGACATCGGTTGAAAGCTTCCAGATAGGTGGCAGTAGTGTCTCCAATACCTATCGCGATACAAAGACAGCCAAAGCTGAAAAGAGGGCAAGAATAGATATGCTTGACTTGAAAGAGCAGGTTGAGGGTGATGCGCACATTCTATTCACGTCCAAGATCGTACGAGCCAGAATGTTTTATGCGAATCCAAAGCCGGTAAAAGCGCTGCGATTGAATGTAATGATTATGGTTGACTATCCGACCGATGATTACTTATACAACATGGTGAAGGCTATCGAGGATATCGAGGCAATGGCTACCAAGCAAAGTTTTGATGTCGAAATAGAAGATGATGAGCTGGGTATGTGGGTTTCTGGTGCTGTCGATACAATAGGTGATAGTCATCAAATGATCGAAAACATAGCCAAGGCACTGTCTGAAAAGCTTGCGCCGGTGGTTGAAACTGAGTCTGAACAGGAGCAGTCGAGTGTAGCTGAGCCAGTAGATAAGGAAAGTCTTTCTTCATCATTTGATGCTTTTGCACGGCTAAGTTTTGATCGGTTATCAAGTGGTGTCGCTGGTCCGCTACTTGATAAGGTACAGCTAAAAGAAAGTATCGAGCAGATTTGTGTGTACTTGGGTGATTCGTCACAGAAAGCAAGAGAAAATGCTGAAAGTGTCGCTGATGACGTTTCTAGTTCCTCTAGGTACGATGAGCCGAAGGGCTTAAGCGATTCGAAGACTATAGTTAAGCAAATTGACGAAATCATAACGTCGATAAGTGAGTAGTGCGAAAGGAGTTGGTTTTATGCGAACGGCATTGTTTTTATTATGTGTACTAATTTGTCATTCATCTTATGCGTCTGTACAGTCAGTCGAGGCGCAGTTTGATGGCGATATCGATGACGTGTCCTTGGATGATAAGCAAGCGCTACTGATGGTTAGTGAAGGCGAAGTTAATTCACTGTTTGTCTTACGGTCATATCTGTTTCCAAATATGAAGAATAAGCGGAGTATTAAGCATTATCAACAGGTCATTAGACGAGTGAAAGAATTATCGCCTGGAATGGCAAAAATAGAAATCATTGGTTACATGAATGATATGTCAGATTTGCTCGACCGCTATGTGCTCATCGATCAGTTGAGTGAGATACAAAAAGACATTGGGCGACTCCTCAAAGGTCACGATCAACACCGAGGTGAGGTAGTCATGATATCGTCTGTTATCTCGGATGTGAGTAGCTCAATTGCTTCAGATGATGACCAGATAGAGTTAAGGTTCTATCCGGCGTGGAAGATTGAGGGTTATTAATGTCTAGTTTAACTGATAGGGCGAAACGGCGCCCAGATTTTCGGGTTCGTATACTGGCATCACTCGAAAAGTTTATCGTGTTTATTGCTTGTATTAACTATATTCTGGTAGTAGTTTGTCTATACTATATGATTAATTCAGGTGGTGAACGCTACTTTGTGACTCGGCCGCAAGGTCAGCTGATTGAAATTTCACCGATTCGATGAGTGGGTTGGATATTAAATGGCTTGTCACGACACCCAATATGTGGTTAAATCAGATAAGTACTAAGGGAGGAGTTTTGTAAAATGGAAGGCTACGATACGGTTAGTTATAAAAAAGAGTTTTACAAAAAAGGTGTCCAATTTAGCTTTTTAATAGCAGTGGCCTCAGTCGTTTTGTCTTGCGTACTAGCTGCTATGGTTATCTATCTGTCAGATAACAAACCAAGAAACTTTTATTTCGCAGCAAGATCTGACGGCGTAATCATTCCGATCCAACCGCTTAGCCAGCCAGTTGTCTCCCAGTCCCAGCTAACAGCCTGGGCATCTTCTGCAATCATATCCGTTTTTTCATATGACTATCTCCGATATAGAAGCCAGCTACAGGAGTCTCAGCAGTTCTTTAGTCCTGACGGATGGAGAGAATTTTCCCAGAGTTTGAAAGGGAGTGGAAATCTAATCACGGTTTTACAGCAAAAACTGCTTCTATCTGCTGTTCCAACAGGCTCGGCTGTTATCACGAAGTCAGGACTACTTAACCGAGTGTTTACATGGCAAATACAGATGCCTATACTGGTTACCTTTCAGAGTGCCTCTGAGGTTAGGTCGCAATCACTGTTAGTTAATGTACAAGTTAGCCGTGTCCCAGTGCAGAATAATCCACAAGGAATAGCAATCACACGATTTGTATCGACAAGTCAAAATTAAGGAGCCTAGGCATTTATGAAATTGTCAGTAACATTAAAGTTTTTATGTTGGATTATGGCCGGGTGTGTGATGATCAATGCACAGTTGTTAGCACAAAGTTATACCGATCCATTTTCAGCAGCTGGTGGCACAGAAGGTCAGGGTGTCGATAATGTCTCTTCCTCAGGCCAGTCGGTCGGCAGTATTTCAGAAGAAGCATTTTCTGAAATTCCTGATGACATGTTTCCTGTTAGTCTTGAACAAGTTAAAGAAATAAGACGGCTCTATAATGAGACGATGCGAGCGTCAACTTTCCAGTATGATACGCCACCAAGACCGACGACATCAAATTTTGTTCTTGATTTGTCACCAGGTTCCGTACCGCCAGTGATTCGATTGCTATCAGGCTATGTTAGCTCGCTCCAATTTTTTGATTCAACTAACCAGCCATGGCCAATCAAAGCTTATGACATGGGCAATGCCTCATCATTTAATATTCAGACGATGAACGATAGTGCAGATGATCCTGCTAATATGAGCAACTCACTCTTAATACAAGCAGTAACAATGTACCGTGAAGCAAATATGGTCATCATGTTGGAGGGGCTCAATACGCCAATATTTCTCCAGTTAATCCCAGGTCAACAGACTGTTGATTATCGCGTTGAAATCATCGTTCCTAGGAATGGCCCCAATGCTAAGTACGACTCAACAATGCTGCCTGAAGAAGTTAGTCCTGTTCTGAGAGACTTTTTGCATTACATGCCGCCTTTGGGTGCAGTGAAGCTGTCGGTAGAGGGGGCTAGCGATGCGACTAATGCTTGGTTATTTAATAATATGATGTACTTAAGAACCGATTTGGATGTTGTTTCCCCTGGGTGGGTCAGTCGTGTAACACACACTGATGGTGAGACAAAGGTCTATGAATTGAATAAGACACCACTAGTTTTAGCAACTAAAAACGGTAGACAGGTTAAATTGACTCTTGAAATGAAAGAAGGTGTTTAGGTATGGTTAAAGATACAGAAAAGCAAGCGAAAAAGTCCGAGGGCGTCAAGCCTGCTAATAGCGAAATGGATATCTCCCCTGCGGCAAGTAATAAAAGAATACAGCTGCTTATTGTCGTTGGTATTTGTTTTGGGTTATTGATCTTTTTCTACTCGACAATCATGGAATTTTTCTTCCCAGAAATGTATCAAGTGAACTACGATTCAACCGTTGCTCGAATTTCTGAGAGAAAAGAAGCAGGTCAATCAGTCAAGGTGTCAGAAGAGTATCGGGCCCTGTCTAATATCGCAGAAACACAGGCTGTCGATAAGGCCATGAAAAGAGGAGATACCTACATTGCAGGAATCTCACAGCTGATTACAGGTGAGGCTGATTTAGTTGCGGTTAAATCTGCAGGGACAGGTGCTCTGGTGGATACGAAATGTAGTCCAGAATCAATTCTGAATGCAAAAGAAGCTGGTGTATCAGCCGAAGAACTGCGTTGTAGGGGATGCTCAGCCACAGAACTGCAGGCTGGGGGTTATACAGCTGGTGATTTGCTGCAAGCTGGATTTTCTGCTGCAGAAATTCTATCTGCTGGATACTCAACAGAGGACATGTTAGCAGCAGGTGTTTCGATCAGTGAAATGCTTGAGCTTGGAGTCTCGGTCGAGGAATTACTGGTAGCGGGTGTCTCACCATTAGAAATCATTGCAGCTGGTGGTAGCGCAGAAGCTGTCATTAAACACAGTGGCATTTCATATGAACAGCTAAAAGACATGGGTGTTTCAGCAGAAGAGTTGCTCGATGCTGGTGCAGATGTTTGTTCGCTTGTCAAATCAGGTTATACACTAACTGAGTTGAAAGAAAGTGGCGTGAATGCTTCTGAATTTAAAGCTTGTGGTGTGTCACCAGAGGAACTACGAAGTATCGGCTTTTCTGCACAGCAGTTAAAAGTCGCTGGATTTAGTGACGGCGAACTACTCAAAGCAGGATTCACAGCAACTGAAATTAAAGAAGGCACTGCTGCTGCTTGTGAGCTCAATAATCTGATTGCAATGAGAGCCAAAGGTGTGAGTGCAGAAGCGATTTCTAAAATGGGTTGCTCAGCGCTCGAGATGCGCAGAGCAGGCTTTACAGCAGGTGAACTTAAGGATGCTGGTTTTAGTGCATCTGAACTGAAACAAGCGGGATTCACTGCTACAGACCTCAAGAGCGTAGGCTACTCGATAGCAGACTTAAAAGATGCCGGTTTCACAGCTGGTGAGTTAAGAAATGCAGGTTACAGTTCAAAGCAGCTTAAAGCAGCCGGTTACACAGCAGCTCAGTTGAAAAAAGGTGGCTTTACAGCTTCTGAATTAGTCAGCGCTGGCTTTTCTCCAGCAGAGCTTAAAACAGCGGGTTTTTCAGCAGAGGAAATGAAGAAGGCTGGCTTTTCAGCCAGTGATCTGAAAAAACTCGGATATTCTGCTGGTGACTTAGCTGCAGCTGGCTATTCAGCCTCAGAGCTTAAGCGTGCTGGTTACTCAGCGGAAGACCTAAGAAAAGCAGGTTTCTCAGCAGCTAAATTGCGTGAAGCTGGCTTTTCCGCGAGTGATCTGAAAGCAGCCGGTTACACGACAGGTGAGTTAATCAGAGGTGGGTTTACAGCCAATCAAGTTGGCAATGCATCCAAAGGGACCGAGGCAAGCACAAGAGCCGATTTGTGTCGCATGAAAAAAGAGGGGATGACGCCACAACAATTAAGGAAACAAGGATATACAACTCGTGAACTTCTACAGGGTTGCTTTACCAGTAAAGATTTAATTGATGCAGGTTTTTCCGTTCAGGAATTACTAGACAGCGGTGTGTCTGTCAGAGAGCTAATCACGGCTGGCGCAAGCATTGCTGATCTAAAGAAGGCTGGTATTAGTCCAAAGGAATTAATCAATGCCGGTGTTTCTGTTGAGCAGCTAGCTAAAGCTGGGTTTACAGCAAGTGATTTAATTGCTGCTGGTGTCAAGACTGAGGATTTGATAAAAGCAGGCTATACCGATGCAGAGTTAATGGAGGC
>DLBP01000028.1 GCA_002480165.1 Proteobacteria bacterium UBA7821
TATAGTCTTCATCGAAGCCAGAATATTTTTCCCGTTCTTTTCCTACGTAACCATTGATCGATAGCGTTGGCAGCCGCTTTCCTTCTATAATCGATCGTTCTTCTTGTTTTTGTTTGATCTCTTTTGAGGATGCAGAGAATTCATGAGAACTATGAACGAGGTCGCTTATCTGGCTATGCAGGCTGTTAGCACTCAATGCTGACCAAGAAATGAATAAGAGCAGTATATAAAACATGTGGCTACCAATTGACAATCTAGTATTCTATAGTATGTATTTTTGAATTTGTCCACCGCCGATACAGATCGTCTGGTCATAAAAGACAGCCCATTGGCCTGAGGCGATATCAGATCGAGGTTGTTCGAGTGTTATGTTGGCTAGAGGAGGAGCGAGTGCTATGGTAACAGGGTGTTTCTGGCCGCCGTGTCTAAGCTTACACTGCAACTGGCTATTTTGTTCAGGTGCTTTATTAATAAAGTGGTATGGACTGATACAGAAGTCATATTTATTGTAATGACTCAGCATCCGTTGTGTCGCCACAATGAGCTCATTTGTTTCGCTAAGTTTATCAACGACATACCATGGACCAGTAAGTCCACGGTGTCCACCGATACCTAAGCCTTGTCTTTGGCCAATGGTATAAAAAGACAGGCCGTCATGCTGGCCCAGTATGTGTCCATCTTTATCGACAATATTTCCAGGCGTCTTGGGGATATATTGCATCAGGAATTGTTTGAAGTGTTTGGGTTCAATAAAGCATATTCCCATCGATTCTTTACGGTCAAAATTGGGCAGTTGGATGGTTTTTGCGATCTGTTTAACTTCAGTTTTATACAAATCTCCCAGTGGAAAAATACTGTGTTGGATTTGGTTTTCCGTCAGCGCGCACAAAAAGTAAGTTTGATCTTTTTCTGAATCCATTGCCTCTTGAAGCTGATAAGAAGACCCTTGTTGAATAATATTGGCATAGTGACCAGTGGCCAAATACTTGAAGCCTTGGTTCTGGGTATAGCGCTGCAGGGTTGAGAATTTGATTTCTCTGTTGCACAAGATATCTGGGTTTGGTGTGATGTGCCTTGCATAGTCTTGTAATGTTACTGAAAAGACAGATTGCCAGTATTCATCCGAGAAGTTGACCAACTCAACAGGGATGTCAAGTTGTTGTCCAATGGATTCAACCATCTGCCAATCTGCTTCACCATGGCAGTTTCCTCTGGGGTCGAGCCAGTTCTGCATATAAAAGCCTTTGACGGTGTAGCCGAGTTCTTTGAGGATGAAAGCAGACACCGACGAGTCCACGCCACCAGACAAGGCGATTGCTATCTTTTCACCTGTGGGGATGTGGCTTAATCTACGGTTGACTCTATCTATAAATAGCTTCATAATCATTTTACAGTTAATGATGTTACATTTTAGCTTTTTTTGTGTTCTAGTTCAAGGAGTGATTATGGGTAGAGTCAATTTTCCAAGTCAAGGTGAGTTCATTCAATACGATATAAAAAAACATCATTTAGTTGTGCCTGACAATCCAATTATTGGATTTATTGAAGGTGATGGTATTGGCTCTGATATCACACCAGCCATGAAACAAGTCGTTGACACGGCGGTTAGTTGTGCTTACAAAGACGAGCGTCAGATCCATTGGATGGAATTATTTGCCGGCGAAAAAGCCGTGGCTCACTATGGTGATAACCAATGGTTGCCAGAAGAAACAATCGACCTACTTAAGCAGGTTCATGTTGCGATCAAGGGCCCTCTGACGACGCCTGTTTCAGGTGGTTTTCGTTCATTGAATGTTGCAATTCGTCAGATTTTAGACCTCTATGTCTGTCTACGCCCCGTGCGATACTACCCAGGTGTTCCCAGTCCCCTCAAGCATCCAGAGAATACGGACATGGTTATTTTTAGAGAAAACAGTGAAGACATTTATGCTGGCATTGAATGGCAGGCTTATTCAGAAGACGTCAAACAAATTATTAAAACGCTTCAGACTGACTATGGTGTTCAGATTCGTTTCCCAAATTCCGCTGCTTTGGGATTGAAAGTTGTCTCAGAAGAGGGCAGCAAAAGAATCATTCGCCAGGCACTAGAATATGCTGTGAATGCCAAAAGGGATTCTGTTACCCTAGTGCATAAGGGCAATATTATGAAATACACAGAAGGTGCCTTCAGAGACTGGGGTTACGAAATTGCACGGGATGAGTTCAATGCGGTTCCCATTGATGGCGGGCCATGGATGCGCTTTGAAGTTGATGGACACGAAGTGATTGTGAAAGATGTCATTGCTGACGCTTTCCTACAGCATATTTTGTTAAAACCGAAGGATTTTGATGTCATAGCGACGATGAACTTGAATGGTGATTATATCTCTGATGCCTTGGCAGCACAAGTGGGGGGTATTGGTATTGCCCCAGGCGCAAACTTAAATGATCGTGTTGCCGTATTTGAGGCAACTCATGGTACTGCACCAGCATATGCTAAGCTCGATAAAGTCAATCCAGGCTCATTAATCCTCTCAGCTGAAATGATGTTACGCCACATCGGTTGGGTTGAGGCAGCTGATTTGATTATCCAAGGCGTTTCTAGCGCCATTGAAGGTAAGACGGTGACCTATGACTTTGCTCGATTACTCGAAGATGTTGAACCGGTATCGTGTTCTGGCTTTTCGAGTCATGTCTGTGGTCATATTAAGGCAACAGGAGGTGCGGTATGACACAGCGTATTTCAGTTGCGTTAACGGGTGCTGCTGGCCAAATTAGTTATGCTTTTATTTTTAGGCTGTTATCAGGACAGGTCTTCGGAGACGCATCAATAGACTTGCGGTTAATTGATTTACCTCATGCCATGCCAGCACTTAGAGGATTGGCTATGGAAATTGAGGATTGCCAATTTGACCAGTTAGATCAATTGACGTTGACAGATGATTTGGCCGTTGGGTTTACAGGCGCTCAGTGGATTGTGTGTGTGGGTTCAGCTCCGAGAAAACAGGGGATGGAACGGCAAGCGTTACTCAAAGTTAATGGCACTATATTTGTTGAGCAAGGGCAGGCGATAGATCTGTATGCATCTGATGACGTCAAGGTTCTCGTTGTTGGCAATCCTTGTAATACCAATGCATTAATTGCCATGCATCATGCACCTCGAATTCCTTCCAATCAATTTTTTGCGATGACCATGCTCGATCAGCATCGAGCTGAGTCACAATTAATTAAAAAAACTGGTATAGACGTGACATCCGCTGATTGTATGATATTTGGTAATCACTCTAGTACACAATACCCACATTACAATAGTGCTCGCATTAATGGGCTTCCAGCATCACAGTTTATCAGTGATCAAAACTGGGTGAAGGATACATTTGTGCCTATGATTCAGACTCGTGGTGCTGAAGTGATTAAAGCAAGAGGTGCCTCATCTGCCGCATCAGCAGCCAATGGAATCGTTAGTAGCTTGTGTTTATTAAATGGGCGCACTAGGACAGATCGGTACTCGATGGTGGTTTGCTCTAATGGTGCGTATGGATCTCCAGAAGGTTTGATGGTTTCTTTACCTTGCATGACTGATCAGCATGGGCACGTCTCTGTGGTCGAGGGTATTGACATGAGCGAATACGATCGCAAACAAATTCAAGTCTCTTATGATGAATTACAGGTTGAGTACAATATGGTTAAGGAACTTGGTCTGATCGCATGATGATTTATCGGCTATTGGGCCGCTGGCTATGCCTGATGATATTGATTACAGCGGCATGGTTTAGTTCAAGGCTGCTAGAGATCTATACCAAGCAGTTGTACCCAACGGCCACTGAAATTGTCATTCCTGCTGGTACTAACGCCTACCAAGTTGCTACCATGGTTCATCAGCTAGAATTATCCCCAGATCCAGTGTATGTTTGGTTGTGGCTCAAATATTCAGGTCTTGATCGACAGATAAAAGCAGGCGTTCATCGGATTGACGTCGGTCAACCACTGGTCAAACTCATGGATAGAATGACCAGTGATCGACGAGAATTTAAATCGATTACTTTAGTTGAAGGGACGCGTTTAACTGATATGCTAGAATTAATTAACCAGGAGCCTTGGTTACAAGGTGAAGCTGTGATTAACTGGGATCAAGTAATTACCAGCGAATATCGTAATAAAATAAGCTATGAAGGCCTTTTTTTGGCCGATACTTATTTTATTGAGTATCATCAATCGCCGGAGATTTTGCTGAAAACAAGTCACCAGGCCTTGCTTGATACACTCAATCAATTGTGGCTGAGTAGAGATCCGATGCTACCTTACAAACATCCATACGAAGCACTAATTGTGGCATCTATTTTGGAGAAAGAAACCGCTTATCAGCCAGAAAGGCCACTCATTGCTGGGGTCGTTTTGCGTCGATTGAAGTTAAGAATGCATCTAGGTATTTGTTCCACTGTGTTATATTTAATGCCTGGAAAAACTTATGTTAACATCAGTGATACTAAGATTGACTCGCCTTACAACACGTATCGGTATCTTGGGTTACCGCCGACACCCATTGCCACAGTATCTCATCAGGCTTTGTGGGCAGCATTTCACCCAGAGGCCAGTGATTATCTTTACTATGTATCGATGCGTAATGGTAGGCATTTCTTTAGTGAAAATTATTCAGATCATAAATTAGCAGTTTCGAAATTTAAATGAGGTAGGTATGTTTATAGCAGTAGAGGGTGTTGAGTGTAGTGGTAAATCCACACTAATTCAGGCGATCCAGCAATATGGGCAAGACAATCATATTGATATGTGTTTGACTCGAGAACCAGGTGGAACACTAATTGCAGAGGAAATTAGGTCGATTCTACTCAGTAGCAAGAACCAAGAGGTCTTGCATGCTGACACAGAGCTGTTATTGATGTTTGCAAGCCGTGTACAGCACATTCACACCGTAATTAAACCAGCTTTAGACAGAGGTCAATGGGTTATTTCCGATCGGTTTGTTGATGCCAGCTATGCCTACCAAGGTGGTGGTCGATCAATTGGCTTTGCTGTAATTGACCAATTAGTTGAGCAGTTCATTCCACACAATCTTTATCCCAATTACGTCTTGTTTATGAATGCACCGCTTGATGTTTGTCTACAACGAATGTATCAACGGGGACAACTCGATCGAATAGAGCAAGAGTCTGTAGACTTTTTTGAAAGAGTGTATCATGCTTATCAAAAGCGACAAACCCAAGAAGCAGAGCGCTTTATTGAATTAGATGCAACCTTGGATCAACGGGAGCTAACCAAGCAAATTGGAGACATATTGTGTCAGATCACACAAACACAGGGTACCCCTGGCTGACAGAGATTTACGAGACATTACGGCGTTGTCTCCAGAATAACCATCTCAGTCACAGTCACATCATATCAGGACAAGGTGATATCGGTCAATCGACATTAGTCAATCAAATCACCGCAGATGTGTTGTGTTTGACACCCATTGATCACAAAGCTTGCGGTCAATGTCATAGCTGCCAACTACATCAGTCGGGTACCCATCCAGACATGCATTGGTTAAGTGCTGAACGCACCATTACAGCAAGTGATATGCGGCACAGTCTGAGTGCATTATCTTGTCACCCATCTATCGCTTTAAATAAAGTTTGGGTGATTGACAGTTTAGATAAATTATCAGTTGATGCTTATCAAGTTGGTCTTAAAACAATCGAAGAGCCAGGGTCTAATGTCTATATCTTTTTGTTACATCAGCAGCGTCAATCGATTAAGCCGACGCTGCGATCACGCTGTCAGCTTTGGCCAATTGAGATTGATTATGATTCATGGGCCGCACATTCACCGAATCCTTCAAGATTTAACTATGAGTGGTTGCGTGGTTCATTAGAGCCACTGACATCACAACAGCAGTTGTCCATACAAACCTGCCATTTATTAACGGGTGTGTTGACAGAGCTGGCGATGGCAGAGTTTACCAGTGTTGAGTTGCTGGACCTATGGCAAGCACAGTTGCTGCAAGACATGAGATGCCGACTAACTGGTGAGAAGACTGCTTGCTCTGCAAGCCTATGGCAATATCTCAAGGCGTTTGATCTACTCAGTGAGCAGCGTTATCGATGGTCAATTCATGCAGGTTTATCAGAGTCGATGGCATTATTTAATCTTTGGCACCAAACCAGAGCTACGCTTGGCTGCGCTTAAAAAGACGATCAAAATTACGATCAGTGATGGCTTCCATTTCAGTTGAACTCATCTCATGAATCTCTGCGAGTTTCTCACAAACATATTTGACCCAGGCTGGTTGATTGGATTGACCTCTGTAGGGAACAGGTGCTAGATAAGGTGAGTCTGTTTCAATAAGCAACTTGTCGAGTGGTACAACACGCGCGCTATCTCTAATTGATTGTGCACTCTTAAAGGTTAAAATACCCGAAAAAGAGATATGGAATCCTAAATCAAGTGCTTGTTGTGCTTGAGTGGCAGATCCAGTAAAACAATGAAATATCCCACCGACACGATGAGCATTCATCTCTGTTAACGTTGCCAGTGTATCATCAAAAGAATTGCGAGTGTGGATAATCAGCGGTTTTTTTGTATCGATGGCTACGTTGATATGATCAACGAATGCCTGCTTTTGCTGGTGGTGATCGGTTGTATTGTGAAAATAATCAAGACCCGTCTCTCCAATGGCGCAGATCGCATTATCTCTTGCTTGATTCTCTAGAAGGGCTTGTTTGTTTTGACACCATTGACTGGTGTCATTTGGATGCTGGCCTGTCGAAATGCTAATGTTTGGGCACCGATTGGATAGTGATTTTAGTGCATTGAATTCATTCAGGTGGATTGAAACGCACAGCATGTGGTTGACACCAGCTTCGATCGCTTGTTGATAACAGTAGCCTGCCGGATCAATTTGATTCGGAACGTTGATATGGTGTAGGTGACAATGAGAATCAATCATGTTTTAATTTATTTTCTTTTCGATTGTTGGGCAGCTCTCTCTTAAAGATTATCAAGTTATCTGGGCAATCAGCTGGTACTGTGTAGGAGCCTATTCTTTCTATGAGATCATCGATCTCCTCAGTTAATTGTTTTGTCTCATCAAAACTGCTGTTTTTGATATTTTTAACGGTCTGATTAATCTGCCAGAACAGGATCATTAATGATAATACTAAACAATAGGTAAGTGATGCTGGCCAAATAGCAATGATGATCGCTGCTGCGATGATGGTGAGAACAACATAACTGAGCAAACGCTTTGTATCAGCGTCATTATAATCGGATAATGTTAGATGAAAGCTGCATATTTTATCAATTGCTGCAGCAATCTTGTCTTTACTATCATCAGCTTTGCTTTGACGAACAAGGGCGTTGGTACGTTTTAATAAATTACGGATTTCAAGATCTATATCAGGAATCGTCTCATCATCTTCATATTTTTCGATTCTTTTAGTGATCTTGATCGCGCTATCAATTACCTTTAACAGTTTTCCTAGATAGAGTGATTCTTCTCTGTTGAAGCTACCACTTTCCTCTTGGTAGTTCTTCACCTTCTGATTGGCAATCGTGAGTAATTGCTTTGTATCATCTTCGCTCCAGAGGTTCTTATATTGTTCTATTTTTTTTGGTTCGAGTTGAGTTTCATGACCGTCATCATCACTAAATCTCTCAGTGATAGTGAGCAGCTCATTATACTTATCAACTACCTCTTTCATACTCTGCATTGTTTGACCTTTTGCTTGTGTTAACTACTATATTATAGAATATAATTCAATAAAATCAATGGATGTAATGGATTATTTAACCAATTTCCGAAACTCTATACTATAATTGATTACAACGAAGGGGGTATTGGACATGAAGATTGACGCAATTAATGAGCTTGTTGTAACCTATCTAGACAACGCACAAGTGATCAATGATGAATTTATGGATCATTTTTCTGACATGCACGATAAAAAAACTGCGTTACTATTGCTTGCGTATCAGGCTATTGAGCATGATAACACAGATAAGCTTGAGTGCGCAGTCAGTCACTTAGTTAATATTATGGCATTACCTGTTTTACAACCGATCGAGATATGTTACCCAAAATATCTGAGAGCAATCACAAAAACGTCGTCTAGCTTAGTGTGCCATATTCTCCAAAAGAACACCGGTTTTGTCATGGAAATGGCTGTTTGTCGCTCAATTAGAGATTTGAATTTATCGATAAAAACCAATTGTTCTAAAGAGGTAAGCAAACTACTGGCAGTTTTACCTGCCTTATGGGATTATTTATCAATAAACCACAAACATTTAATTTTAAAAAACTATCATTGTTTGTATGGTTCTTTATCTGAGTCACAGGCCAAAGAAGTGGGGCGATGGTTTCATGAATTAACTAGATCTGATAGCTTCTCGCTTCACAACGACTACTGTGAAGAGTCAGATGAGCTGACTGGTTTTGCTTCATTATCACCTGATCTGCCACAGTCAGAATTGGAATTAACGATGTTGCAGTTACTCGCTTGTTCGAGGCAGGATGACAATCTAGATGTTTACTTAACCGAAGAACAGCGATGTGATTCTATTGAAAACTTCTTTAGAAAGTCTGTTTTTGAGACAATATCATTCAATGAAGTATACCAGTCTATGACAGATCCTGACACGGTCAAACATCTGGGTAACAAAATGATTAACTACACATCACTAGATGATGCGTCTGAGTTAAATCGTTTTTTTAAGAAAAACAATAATAAAAATGATATTAACTGGCGCGTTTTGGCCGCATGTTACGATGAAATCGTTAGATCTGACTCGTATACAAACGCACTGACTGAGGAAGAGTTTGTCAGCATTCTATTAAAAACAGAGGCAGTGCATAATCATCTAAATGTGGCATAGGAGTTGCGTAATCACTTCAGCTGGCCTATAGATGTACAGTAGACAGATTTCTGATTGGGTAATGAAATGAGGGGTGTAATTTGTGAAAGAATGTTTTATTTATGATCATCAAAGAACGCCGCGTGGTATCGGTAAACCACAGGGTAAGTTACATGCGTTCAGGCCGGTATATTTGTTGGCATCTATATTACAACGTTTGGTGACTCGAAATGGTTTTGATAGCGCATCAATCGATGATGTCATCATTGGCTGTGTTGAACCACATTCAGAGCAAGGTGGCAATATTGCTCGCGCGGCTGTTTTACTATCAGGCATGTCAGAGACAGTTCCTGGTATGCAGATTAATCGATTTTGTGCCTCTGGTCTAGATTCCAATTCAATCGCAGCGGCTAAAATAATCTCTGGACAGGCTGAGGCTGTCATTGCTGGTGGTGTCGAATGTATGTCTCGAGTTAAGATGGGTTCTAGTAGTGGCGCTTTATTTGTTGATCCAAGTATTGTTTATGATCATCAAATCATCCCACAGGGGATTAGTGCTGATTTGATTGCAACGCGAGAGGGTTATTCGAGAACTGATCTCGATGCTTGGGCAGTTTTATCGCAAAGTCGTGCCAGGAATGCTTGGGAGAATGGTTATTTTTCCGACCAGGTGGCCCCTGTATCATGGCCAACAGGTCGTGTGGCACTTGCTCATGATGAGCATATGAGGTCTGGTGTTACATTGGAATCGCTGGCGGAGTTAAAACCATCTTTTGCGATGATGGGCGCGTTAGCTGGATACGATTCGGTGATTAAAGAAAAATACCCAGATGTAGACCAAATCAATCATGTTCATCACCCTGGCAACAGTTCAGGGATTGTTGACGGTGCTGCGGTCAATCTGTTGGGTACAAAAGCATTTGGTGAGCGGTATGGGTTGACTCCTTTGGCAAGAATAAAAGGCTTTCATTCTACAGGTATTGACCCAACTATCATGCTCACAGCACCATCTGTGGTCAGTCGGATGTTAATAGAGAAGCAGGGGTTATCTATTCGTGATATCGATAGCTGGGAAATTAACGAGGCATTCTCTTCAGTTGTCTTGAAAGCAATTAACGATTTGTCCATTGATGAAAGCTTGGTCAACCCAGATGGTGGGTCCATTGCGATGGGGCATCCATTGGGTGCAACGGGGTCTATTTTACTCGGTACACTGGCTCGGCGATTGAAACGTAATGACTTGAATAAAGCGGTGGTCACGCTGTGCGTTGCAGGTGGTATGGGTTCTGCTATGCTAATTGACAATGGAGTTGGATGATGAAGCATGTTAACAGTTATCAAATGGAAGGATATACGGTCATCGAGTTAAACCACAATGATCATGATTACAATGTCATTGACCAAGCAGTCGCTGAAGAATTTTGTGCGCTGATGGACGCGACGTTAGACGATACCAACTGTTCAGGAGTTATTTTAACCAGTGCAAACAATACTTTTTGCTCAGGTGCAGACATCCAATTGCTTTCTCAAATCAATCGTTATCAATCAGAGGTGAGTGATATCATCGAAAAAATACATCAAACAACTATGAAAATGGAATCTAGTTCAATTCCGATTGTCGCTGCATTAACTGGAACTGCTGTTGGTGGTGGTCTTGAGCTTGCTCTCGCTTGTCAATATCGAATTGCCATTGATGAGCCGACCAGTCGTTATGGTTTGCCTGAGATCAAGTTGGGTATTTTTCCAGGATTTGGCGGGTCGCAGCGTTTGCCCCGGTTAATCGGTGTTCAGAAAAGTCTAGAGTTGATGTTAAAAGGTTCAACGGTGCCATCCGTTAAAGCTAAAGCGTTGGGAATTATTGATGAACTGACAACTCGCGATCAATTATTGTCCCAAGCGGTTAACTATTTAAATACATCACCAACTGGCAAAAGTCGTTGGCTTCAATCTGATTTTCAAATGAAGGATATGCCACATTCCTATTCGGGTATGATGACTTGGTCTGCAGCTATTACATTGGCTCGATCACAGACTAAAGGTCACTACCCAGCAGTCAAAGCATTATTGTCCGCGGTGTATGAGGGGATTGGCTTAGGTATGGAGCAAGCCTTACTGGTTGAACACCAATATTTTATGATGGTTGTCAATAGTCCGATACCAGAAAACCTAATTAGAATTTACTTAAGTCAGAAAGCACTGGTTAAATGTAAGCCGGTTGTCAAGACATTTAAGAAAATCTCAATCATTGGCTCGGGTTTGATGGGCAGTGGTATTGCCTCTGTCGCCTGTTTGGCTGGTTTCAAAGTGCATGTCGTTGACACGTCCATGGAAAAAGCAAAGCAATCTGAAGGATATCTTAAACGGCTATTGGATGCTGGATTAAAACGAAAGCGTTACACAGAATCAATAGTCAGTGATTGTTTGAGTCGTCTAAGCGTATCCGATCAAATAGATACGATTAGGGGCAGTGATTTGGTCATTGAGGCTGTGTTTGAGTCAAGGGAAGTTAAAGAGAAAATCTACCGTCAGATTGAGCCATTAATTGACTCTGAGGCGATCATTGCTTCTAATACATCGTCCATACCGATATCGGAATTGGCTAAAGGTGTGACCAACCCAAAACGATTTGTGGGATTGCATTTTTTTTCACCCGTTGAGAAGATGGCTTTGGTTGAAGTGATCAAGGGTAAGCAAACAACTGATTCTGTGATTGCGTCTGCTCGTTATTTCAGTCAAAAAATTTCAAAAGTGCCCATTACTGTTAATGATGGGTGTGGATTTTACACAACCCGTGTATTCGCCCGCTATCCACAAGAAGCGCTAATTTGTTTAAAAGAAGGTATTCATCCTGCGGTGATAGAGCAAGCAGGTCGGGTTGCAGGAATGCCAATGGGGCCGCTTGAAATTAGTGATGCAGTTGGCATTGATGTGATGAGTCACATTATGAGTATTGCAAAAGACTATGATATCTATCATGATATGGATATTTCATCCAGTGTCATCGATCACATGGTCAGCCAAAGTCGTTTGGGTAAAAAATCTAAAAAAGGGTTTTATGATTATCAATCCAATGGGCATTCACTTTGGTCGGGATCTTATGAGTGGGTTCAAACCGACCGGCAAATTAGTTTGGTTGATTTGGGTCAGCGCCTGATGTATGGTCAACTGATTGAGATGATTAAGTGTTGGGATGAGTCCATTCTTCGAAGTGATGTGGATGCTGATATTGGCGCTGTACTGGGTTGGGGATTTGCACCTTATGTTGGTGGCCCGGCTGCATTAATCAAGACAATTGGTTGGGAGGGCTTCCTGAAAGATAGCGCTTACCTAGCTGATACGTATGGTGAGCGTTTTAGGTTGCCTGCTGATATCAACAAGCCCGATTTTTTATAAGTAGATGAGCCAGCCGGTGTTTATCGCCGGCATTAAGGTAAGCGATTGATTTAAAAACATAGAAATATTTCCTTATAGTAGCTAGCTGATCGCGCAATTAACCCGTAAGAGATTAATCTAAGTGGTTGTAAATACTATTTACTATCAATAGTTTCGCCAGGGTTTTTCTATTGTGTGACGATTTTAGGTGCTTGATCTTATTATATATTTTGACTACAATTATAAAATACAACAAGGAATATCAGCAAGGATCGCTGAGGTAATGAGTTGTATAACAGGGAAGATCGTTCGTCTAGGAAGTTATGGAGTGGTAGCTTACAGGGGTGTCATGACTGGATGTCATGTATAGCGGGCAAGGATGCCCAGGGCGAACTTCCAGTTTGTTTGGCCTGTCTCACTCTTCACACACAGCGGCACAATCCGATACTGCTTTTGATACCACATGTTTCAACCGATAGTCTAGTGCTAAAGGTATTATATAGTTGGGACCAAAACTCAAGTTTTTTCGTTTGCTCAGATTAATCACTTCAGTTGGCACTGGTTCTTTGGCCAGCTTCATGATCGCTTTTGTTGCAGCTGTCATCATGTCCCGGCTGATGGTCTTTGATTGACTGTCTAATGCACCTCTAAATATATAGGGGAAGCAGAGCAGGTTATTCACTTGGTTTGGGAAGTCGCTTCTTCCAGTGGCAATGATTGCGTCGTGTTTGACTGATTGAACCAAGTCCGGCATAATTTCTGGTGTGGGATTTGATAAGGCAAAGACAAGCGGCTTGTCTCCCAGCTGGCTGATGTGTTGAGTGGTTAAAATATTGGGGCCTGATAAACCAACCACAACATCTGCGCCAACGACGGCTTGATCGAGGGTATTGATTTCTGTCTGTCGTGCCCATTCTTGTTTGTAGCGATTGAGTCCCGTCCGTTTGTGGTTAATGACACCCTGACGGTCTAGCATGGTTATTTGGTCTTTTTCAAAGCCTAGGTTGACTAGGTGTTTTGCGGTTGCAATGGCGGCGGCCCCGGCACCGATGAATACAATTTTTGTGTTTTTTATCGATTTTTTCTGAACTTCTAACCCATTTAAAATAGCGGCGCTGACAATGATTGCTGTGCCGTGTTGGTCATCATGGAAAACAGGGATGTCTAGTCTTTTTCTCAGTTCATCTTCAATGATAAAACAATCAGGTGCCTTAATGTCTTCAAGGTTAATTCCGCCAAACGTTGGTGAAATTCTTGCCACAGTGTCAATAAATGTTTCAGGGTCGCTGGCATCTACCTCGATATCGATGGCGTCAATATCGGCGCACTTTTTAAACAAAATGGCTTTGCCTTCCATGACAGGCTTGGCTGCAGATGGGCCAAGGTTGCCCATACCCAAGATTGCTGAACCATTGGTGATGACGGCAACCAAATTGCCTTTTGCGGTGTAGTCATAAACACTACTGGGATCATCTGCAATCGCCTGTACCGCGTGTGAAACACCTGGCGTGTATGCCAAAGCCAGATCATTTTCATCGGCAACGGGTTTGGTGATTTCAATGGCTAATTTTCCTGGTTTACCGTTTTTGTGGTAGGCTAGAGCAATATCTTTCATTCGTGTTGTCCTCATCATTGACTGCTTATGATAACTTGAAACAAGTTATTTTTCAATTGAGTGTTACCATGTTTTGTGATATTTTTTAGGCATGAATGTATCCCGTTATTGTGTTGTGTTGGCTATTGGAATGTTTTTATCCGGCTGTAACATGGCATCACAAACCATCGGCCTTTCTGAACGAGAGTGGCAGTTTGTACCATACTCTCAAAGATTGCTGTTGCTGTCTCAGCATGTGCAAAATCAGTCACAATGGTGTCGAGCTGATCGTTTGATCGATACAACTGCGCCGGGGATCATCGTCCATCTAATTAGTGGTCGGGCGCAATTCTGGCCAGGGAAAATGACTGCCTCAATGATGCCAACTGAATTCCGTCTAATTCCAGGCGACTGCCAATCGGTCGTATTGAATGCACCAGATGAAAACCACCAAACGACATTACGTGTCTACTATGATGGCAATGCCGTGATACTCGATCCATTGTTTTATGAGTTCACTGCAAGTCGTGGCACGCTTGAGATCAATAAGCACCCGGCTTGGAAAGATGGGATGACCTACACCGGTCTATCGACACGTGGCTATGCCTCTATGACCCGCCTAGTGATGAATATCCATGAAGACATCTAGCCGAATTCTCGCATTTGATCTGCACGCTAATGATGCGGTTGTGGCCAGTTATCTGGATGGCAAACAGTCGCAATATTCGTTTCCAAATGATCGCAACACAGCTTGTCGTGTTCAGGCGACCATCCAAACAATGTTGCACGCGACCAATCTATCCATTGCAGCGTTTGATGTTTTTGCATATCACTGTGGTCCTGGTCGTTTTTCTGGTTTGCGACTCGCCGCTGGTCTGGTTCATGCCATGGCGTTTGTCGGAGGGCAACGCATTGTGCCTTGCTCAGGCTTGCTAAACATGGCATTGCAAGCCTATGCGGTATCTCAAACCACATTACCGATTGCTGCCATAGTACCCCATCAACAGTCCAAAGGATTTTATTGTGCAGTCTATCAGTATCGAGGAGGGCAGTGGGTGACTATTTTAGAGCCAGTTCATGTTGACAGCCTTTCGGTGGTTGAGGGGTATGATTGTTGTGTCTCAAATCAGCGACTGCCACTGCTTGAGCATAAAAATGGATACGTTTTTTCTCCAAATATATCGACCCTACTAGATTATGCCATGATCCAGGCTGACACGAGTGTCAGTACTAAGAATATTCAGCTGGATTACCTGACTAAAAACTTATTCAAACCGAACTAATGCAGTGCTCATCCAGTAACTCTTTGAGTTGGTAGATAATGGTCATCGCATCTTTTATTTTCAGTTGCTCTACATCGATTTGCTCAATAAACTGTAAAGCAGGGTGAGGCGTATTGGGTGATTGATGCTCGATGGTGGGTTGAGCGAGTAGTTCGTTTAGTTTCTGTTGAGCAAGGTGTAAGACGCTGGTTGGCACGCCGGCTAATCGGGCAACTTGGATGCCAAAGCTCTTGTCTGACGGGCCACTAACCATCGTATACAGAAAGGTCAAAGCGTCATCTTGCTCTTGACATCTAAAGTGGTAATTATTGACAAAGTTGAGTTGATCGGCTATTTGAGTCAGTTCGTGGTAATGTGTGGCAAATAGAGTTTTGCATTGGATAGATTGTGATAAGTGGACCATGACCGCATAGGCGATCGCCATGCCGTCATAGGTGCTGGTTCCTCGGCCAATTTCGTCGAGTAAAACCAAGCTGTCTGGTTTTGCGTAATTCAAGATATTGGCTGTTTCATTCATTTCAACCATGAATGTCGATCGACCACCCGATACGTCGTCAGATGATCCAATCCGGCTAAATATCCGACTGAAGAGCCCAAGTGTGAGCTTGTCGCAAGGCACGTACGAGCCAATTTGAGCAAGAATGACACTGTGTGCAACCAGTCTCATGTATGTTGATTTACCACCCATGTTGGGTCCAGTGATGAGCTTTAAATGACAATTGGCAGTAGACAGTTGGCAGTCATTGGGAATAAAGCTGGACTTACTATTTGCCTCGACCACAAGGTGTCGTCCTTGTTGTAGGTCGATGTACGCTGGTTGGTCACTAAATGTTGGTCGTGTCAATCCTAGGGTGTGGCTTCTTTCTGCTAAGTTCATGAGGCAATCTAGCTGACCGATAGCGACACAGATTTTTTGTAGTTTGGGTATTTCTTGTGCCAATGTGTCGATTAATTCGCTATACAGTTGCTTCTCAAGCGATAGGGCTTTACTTTGAGCGGTTAGTACCTCTTTCTCATAGTCGTTTAGGCTGGCGATGGTATATCTTTCAACGTTTTTGAGTGTCTGTTTTCTAATAAAGTAATCGGGTAAGTGATCTGCTTGTTGTCGGCTAATCTCAAAATAGTAGCCATGTGCTCGATTGAATTTTAATTTTAATGTAGCCAGCCCCGTTTTTTGTCTTTCATCTTGTTCGAGTTGTACTAGAAATGCATTTGAATCATCCGCCAGGGACCTCAGTTGATCAAGTTCCTGGTTGTAACCGGTCGCAATCACGTGACCATCTCTAATGTGTGCAGGGGGTTGTTCAACAATGCTTCGATTAATTAGGTCGAGTGTATTTGGTTGTGGACAGATGTGTGAGTCGATGTGTGCCAGTGCCACTTGGGTATAGGCATCGATTGTTTGTTTTAGCTCTGGTAGGATCGACAGTGTCTGTTGTAAAACCAGGAGGTCGCGTGGTTTTGCCGTTTTGAGTGATAATCGCCCAACGGATCGTTCGCAGTCTGGCACTTGGTTGAGTAATTGTTGTACCTGCTTGTAGTCACTGGCTCGAATTTCATCAACGGCAGATAATCTACAATCAATCTTCTCAGCATCTTTCAGTGGTTGATTGAACCAGCGCCTAAGTTGCCTTGTTCCAATGGCTGTTTGTGTCTGGTTCATTAGTTTAAATAGCGTACTGTCATCTTTTCCGTGACTACTTTCGGTGATTTCGAGATGCTGTTGTGTGGTTTTGTCGAGATACAAGTAGTCTTGCATCAGCTGATATTTGAGTGTTTTAATGTGAGATAGAGCTTGCCTCTGTGTGGTTTCGATGTAGAGCAAGAGGGCACCAGCAGCAGATGTTGCCAGTGGTTTGTCGGCCAGTCCGAGAGCGCCTAGATTTGCAATGTTGTAGTATTTTTCTAATCTGTTTGTGGCTGATGAATAATTGAAGTCTGCTTTATGTCGATAAGAAATTGGGCACGTTAAAGCCAGTTCTCTAATGGGTGCTGCTTGAGCTTCTGAAATGATGATTTCTGCTGGTTTGATACTCTGGATCTCATCGAGGATATCTTCTAATCGATTGATTTGACCACAAAAGTAGTCGCCAGATAACAGATTTAAATAGGCAAATCCTGCGGTATTTCTTGGTCCAACGGTGATGGCCATTAAAATTTGATCAAACTCGGCATTGATAAGGTTGTCATCACTGGCAGTGCCTGGTGTAACGATCCGACTGATGGCTCGCTCGACAATGCCTTTGCTGGTTTTAGGATCGCCAATTTGTTCACAAATGGCTGCACTGTGACCCGATTTGATGATCTTTGCTAGATAGTTATCGAGTGAGTGGTAGGGTATTCCTGCCATGGGTATGGGTGTTCCCTGTGATTGCCCACGTTGAGTCAGTGTGATGTTGAGTAGATTGGCTGCATGTTTTGCGTCTTCAAAGAATAGCTCATAAAAATCGCCCATTCTAAAGAGCAGCAGTTCATTGGGGTACTGTTCTTTGAATTGAAGATACTGTTGGATCATGGGTGTGTGTTGGGTGTTGCTCATATTGTCCTGGCTTTAAAATGATTATTTTAGATATTTTACTGGCTATTTGCAAGCATTGCTTTGTTAAGGTAATATGAGTTGTTATGATTTTTTGGTGAGTACAATGACGCGACAGTATCCTAGAACCAGACTAAGACGGCTTCGGCAGGCGAGCTGGCTCAGATCCTTAGTTTCAGAAAATAGACTGACTGTCGATGACCTAATACTCCCTATATTTGTTCACGGTGGTGATGATATACAGGCGATCGATACCCTTCCTGGGGTTTTCAGATGGCCGTTATCTCAGTTGCCGACTATTTGCGCTCAG
>DLBP01000092.1 GCA_002480165.1 Proteobacteria bacterium UBA7821
CCATCTGCTTGAATAACATCACAGTCAACGACAATGGTATAGTCTGCGATCTTGGATAGATCAACCATCGAACGCAAGCTTCTAGAAATCAACCGTTGAATCTCAATTGATCTTGGAGCAATTCGGCCACGAGTGCCATCCCGATCATTTCGCGTATTCGTTGCTCTGGGGAGCATGGCATATTCAGCAGTGACCCAACCTTGATTAGTATCTTGTAGAAATTTAGGCACACCCTTTGACACACTGGCTAAACAGAGTATGCGCGTGTGACCAAAAGACACTTCAACTGCACCTTCGGCGTGTAAATGAGAAACAGGCTTTATGACAACCTCTCTCAATTGATGGTTGGATCGGTTATCTCGGCGAGTTGCTGACATAAATGGTTTCTCCTATATCGTGATTCTCAATGAATCGATGTACTGTGATCAGTGTTTTTTGCACCTGCTGTAAGTCTAATTGCCAGCGTGAGAGAACAAAAAAGCACGATACGCTTATCAATAGCAACACAAGCAGTGTATCATACTGCTGTATAAACCCTGAACGTGACTTTTTAACGGTTATACTAGCCATTTTATCAAAAGAAAAGCCACCTATTGATGTAGGCGGCTTTTCTTGACCACTCGATTAATTAAATCAGATCCTCTAGTAAACGGTTAACTGATTTAATGTAGGTTACAGGATCAGCCAATTGACCACTTTCGGATATAACCGCTTGCCCGTATAGAAAATTAACCCACTTTTCAAAAGCTTCGTCTGATGTTTCATTATGAAGCTTCTCAACAAATGAATGTTCTGGGTTGAGCTCTAGTGTGGGTTTCACATCAGGCACTGCTTGTCCGGCATCTTGTAACATACGCTTTAGATGATTACTCATTTCATTATCCGCGACGGTTAAGCAAGATGGTGAATCGGTTAAGCGCTTAGACAGCATAACATCTTTAACACGATCGGAGAGAATTTCCTTAGCTTGCTTCAACACAGAATCAAACTGTTTGGTTTTCTCCTCTAATGCTTGCTTATCTGCCTCTGACTCATCTTCGGCAATTTCGCCTTTAGCAACAGACTGGAACGTTTTTTCTTCAAACTGATTCATGTGTGATACCAACCACTCATCAATTTGGTCATGCAACAAGAGGACCTCGATGTCTTTTTTCTTAAAGACTTCAAGATGTGGACTGTTGGCTGCTGATTCATAGCTGTCAGCGATAATGTAATAAATCTTTTTCTGCGTTTCTGGCATCCTAGCGACATAATCAGCCAGTGATAAAGTTTGCTCTTTATCTGTCTTGTTCGAAGAGAACCTCATCAAGCCAAGCAGGCGATCTTTATTACTGAAGTCTTCCCCAACACCTTCTTTCAGTGTATTGCCAAAGGTTTTCCAAAATTTAAGATAGTCATCTGGCGTATCTTTGGCGAAGTCTTCTAGCATGGTTAAGACACGTTTGGTTACAGTCTGCTTGATCGTCTGTGTCGCTCGACTATTTTGTAGAATCTCCCTCGATACATTCAGTGGTAGATCATTAGAGTCAATGACCCCTTTTATAAATCTCAGATAAATTGGTATCAACTGATCGGCTTCATCCATAATGAAGACTCGCTGCACGAACAACTTTAGCCCACCTGTGCGCTTGTCACGATAAGCCAAATCCCACGGGGCTTTTGATGGTAGATATAAAATACCTGAAAACTCCTGCTTACCTTCGATCTTAAAGTGAGACCATCGAGATGGGTTCTCACTGTCATGGGATATGTGTTTGTAGAATGATTGATAATCTTCTTCAGATATGTCTTTTCTCTGTCGTGTCCAGATCGCTGATGCATGGTTGACCTGTTCCCACTCTGGCGACTGCTCAGAAGGCTCTTCGACAACAGCATCAGATTTATCATCTGTTTCGGAATCATCGGATGATTCGTCTATGGGTTGTTTTTCCAACATGATTGGGAAACTAATGTAGTCAGAGTACTTTGTAATAACTTGCTCTAACTTCCATCTATCGAGATACTCTTTGTGCTCATCTTTCAATATTAAGCGAACGATTGTCCCAGACTGTTCCATTTCAGCCGGCATGGTCTCGTATGAGTTCTCTCCTGTAACAGCACGCCACATGGTTGCATTTTTAGGATCATCCCCTTGTTTAAGGCTAGTTACCTCAACGGTCTTGGCAACGATAAACGTCGAGTAAAAACCAACACCAAATTGCCCAATGAGCTCATGTTTTTCACTCTTTGAAGATAATTGCTTAATTAAATTGCTCGTACCTGAATTCGCGACGGTACCTAAAAACTCAACTAATTCGGTTTGGTTCATACCACAACCATTATCTACAAAAGTGAGCTCTGATTTATCTTTATCGAAGGACACTTTGATTTGAAATGGATCTTCTTGTGATGTACTACCTGTGAGTATATTGTGTTGACGTGCTTTTTCTAGCGCATCGCTGCTGTTTGATATCAGCTCACGAATGAAAATTTGCGCATCACCATAAAGTGAATTCGCAACTAAGTTAAGAAGTTGGGATATTTCTGCTCTAAATTCATGCTTGGTACTCTGTTGTGACATTTAAAAACCTCTTGATTGTCAGTCTTATTCTATATATAGGTACACATTTATAATTTTCAATAGAAACCAATAAAAAAAGGTTATATTGAGCGCTGAAACGACTACAGATTAAGTATCATAGTTAACTTTTCAAAGTTCATCGAGCACTAGGGCCGCCTGGTTTATTGGAATGGTCCTCACCACTACACGTTGGTTTCACAAATAAGCTCAGAACAGGTTCCTTGTTCATACCTTTAGTAGGAACAGGGCGGTTACAGGACTGAATTTGTCGTCGTCTTTCTACACGTCGTTCAGCCAAGTGATCAAGTTTTCCCGTTATAAGCATCAATCCAAAGACAACAGCAGCCATGATTGTTAGAAACGCTGCTAAGGGGGCCGCAAAAACCCACAGCAATGTGTAACAAGTCACGGCCAATAAAATTTTTAGAATATTTAGAATGTTTTTTTTAATCACCTCATACAATGGAGATAAAAATTTTGAAATATATTTTCCACTCCTCTCTCTTCGTGGAACTGTGTTTATTTGTTTAGTCATTATTACACCAAGTTATTATTCTATATTTAGTATAGAACACATCGACTCAATTTGCTGTAATTATTCCTATAATGTTATGAATAAATCTTATTTTTATGATTTAAAGCTGTAAAGTGATTAATGAATGTAAAATGAATACAAAGTCTGTTTGCAGTAACAGTTATTATAATTTAGGGATTATCTTGACTAATCAGTCATCAGTGAACATAGGCGATGAGATTATGATTGGTATTAGAGACATTGTTTGCATGCCCACTGAATTGATTTTGTGTCAAAAATAAATGTTGAACCAAGATTACCCTGTCTAACTGTCAATAATCAAGTTCGGTAAAATATTTAGATTGATGAACATTATAGTAGTCAGGTAAACAGGCATGAGATTGGTAGCCTACTCAGTAAGAACCTCAAGCATCAACTGTTAGTTGTACAAAGAGCCTAATTACTCAGTTGATCACTGGCTGTTGGATGATAAAAGTTATTGAGCTGTTGAACCAGTTATTTTTATAGCTTAGAAGCTATTTAGAGCCATGTAAACATGGCTCTAAACAGAAGAACAGGCTTATTTAGGTAGTAGGCGCTGTTAGACCAAGCGAGGTAGCTGTACCCTTACTTTGATTTTCAAGGCCTGCGCTACTGGTGTAACCGACAGTTGAACCACCTGTGGTGATCAGATTAGGTAGATAAATCAAGAAAATACCTATAAACAGTAGCATTGCTGGCGTACCGATTGTTACTTGTGTGGGATTGTCTTTGTGTTGTTTAAACTTAAATAGCGCAACAACAACAAAGCCAATACCCGCGACAAATGCCACCGCGACAAGCATTGAACCAAATTCACCCATTTGCCCAGTCATGTCATCAGCCATAGCACCGAAAGTGCCATCTGGTGAACCTGCTACCTCCGACGACCCTGCGAAAATACTAGACGCCAATAATAGAAAGGCTGACAATAATATAATCGGCAGTTGTGATAGTTTTAACGATTTAAATTGCATAATTACTCCTTAGAATTAATGCTAAATACAATAGTAGTATTATTAGCTAAAAGTCAAAGATCCGTCGGCATCACCCATTGTACTCATACCCACTGTTGCACCACCTGAACTAATCAGATTAGGTAGATAAATCAGGAATATACCAATAAAGAGTAGCATTGCAGGTGTGCCAATCGTGACCTGAGTTGGATTATCCTTATGTTGCTTGAACTTAAATAGAGCGACAACTGTAAATCCAATACCCGCGACAAAAGCAGCTGAAACTAACAATGAGCCAAATGATGCCATTTGACTAGTCACTGTTGCTGCCATACCACCGAAATTTGAAGTTGTTGCTGCGGTCTCAGACGTATCTTGTTGCGCTTGTTCTGATTGATCTCCTCCTGAGCTTGCAAAAATACTCGATGAGAACAATAGAAAAAGAGATAATATCGTTATAAGTAAAGGCGTGAATTTAGTCGATTGAGAAAGCATAATGGGACCTCCATTCTTTACATACTATGCATTATTATTCTAAATGATTCTGGATTGAATGTCTATAAGAAAAGACTATCAGAACGAAATAATCATTAATTCCTTCTATTAATAGAAATTAATGACGTTTACCAGAGTAAATCATCGTCTTCATCGAAAAGATTACTCGTTAAGACTCTTCCACTGTAGGAATTGGTTGCATGAACACCGTGGCCGAAAACAGTTTCTCCAACGGGTTTGATTAATCCTGGTAGAAATATCATAAATATACCAATAAGCAGTAAAGTAAAGGGTGTCCCTATCGTTACTTGAGTTGGATTATCTTTATGCTGTTTAAATTTGAAGAGACAGGCAACAACAAAGGCAATACCTGCAAGATAGGAAGTTCCAAGAACTAATCTACCGATCGATTTATAATGTGACTGAACATTCGCTGCAACCTTACCAATACCAAATTGGTCAGGCGTTAATTCTGAAGACCTGAAATTATTGACTTGAGCATTACAGGGAATTAGAAACAACGATAAGAGTACGAATGAAGTTAAAAACAATTTGTTTAAGTTTTGGTACATGTTCATGCATTGCCTCCTATGTGTATTGATATAATATAGTAATAATGACACGTAGACAACACTAAAACAACATTTAGTGGTGTTTTGTTAATTTAGACCAATTGTAGCCAGTACGACATTGGTAGTTTCATCGATATTAATTGCTAATATTCCGACAATGATAAACATGATACCTTTTGTATAAGTGCCACCTTGAGCAGATTGCTGACCTTGTGCGACACGATTGATCATAACAAAGCCCCTGATCAGCACAACTAAACCAATGGTTTGGATTAAAATATACAGGTTAGTGTATATCTGTGTTAGTGCTCCACCTGTAGTTTGTGGGTCGTACTTAAGTATACTGTCAGTCTCAGCAAAGAGTGTTTCTGTGAATATATTGAGCATTGTTGGTGAAAAAATCAGTAAGACACCTAACAAGAACTGAATAATCGGGCCACTTGCATTACCTTCACCACCACCTTGAAATGCATTTTTTGCGGCCATTCGCCGCAGTTTTGACAGCGCAACAAAGCAGAACGTTATGCCAAGTATGTACATCAATGCAAACAGTAACTGATCAAACTTCATCAAATTATCATTCAACGTCTGCAAAACAGTAATGACATTAGTAGTCTGCGCAGCGAGAGGCGATAGAAGTAACAGTAGTATTAAATGAATGGGCATAGTGTCTCAGTTATGTTTCATCAGGTGAAAATTGAATGTTTCTACCAGATGAGGTGGTTACTATCCCCTCTGATGGATAGATACCAGTTACTGAACCATAGTCGTCGAGTACATCATTTACCTTAACGGTTACAGTAATATTTGGTGACTTACTATTGACAAGAAAAGCCCTTCCCCATACAGCAGCCCTAAGATAGAATAATTCCAACGGTTTCGCATCTGCTTTCACAGGTGGATTCTCTATCATGTAGACTTTCGTTTTTAGCTCTGTGATGTCAGCAGACAACTCAGAGACTTTATTAGCTACTTGCTGCAGCTGATTATTGACATTAGAAATTGAGGCCGAGATTTTTCCTATGACATTTTCAGTGTCTTTCTTTTGCTTAGCGATTGAAGCAATATTAGCTTGAATTGAATTAATCAACTCGCTATAAACCGTCGGCTGTTTCACGACCTGAACAGGCTCGACAGG
>DLBP01000043.1 GCA_002480165.1 Proteobacteria bacterium UBA7821
AACATGTTTCGATTATAAATACACGAAAAAAAAGCAACTTTTGTAAAATAAGTGATGTGGTTGGCTTATTGTGTCGGTCTGAGACGTTTTGCTTTCAAGTACATGGAGTCGTATGCAGTCACGATGCCAAGAAATGCGTCTTGTTGATAAGCTTTACATTCCTGTGGTTCAGAGAAATTGTGCTGGTAGGTGGCAATTTTTCCAGCTTTTAGATCAGTAGCTTCAGTCTCACTGATGATAACAGTCGGTATTTGTATGACTTGGTCGATCGCTATATAGTGCTCTGAGTCAGCACTAAGGTCGTTGATATCGTTTAGTTCGACCATTGGATAAGATGCCAGTGGTTCGACCCAGTTTCGGTGTAGATGTGTCATGGTGGCTACTGTATTGACGCGATCGGCAATGTCTTCGATAAGGGTTCGGACATAGGTGCCTGAGCTACAGGTGAGTGATATCTGAAAACTCGGTGGCTTGTACCAGTCAAGTTGTATTTGGCTAATCTGTATGGGACGACTCTCTCGTGGCACAACTAATCCAGCGCGCGCAAGTTGATATAGACGTTTTCCTTGATAGTGTCTGGCACTATACATTGGTGGTATTTGTTCAGATAAGCCGATCAAGTTATCAACTGCTTGCTCAAGGTCACGGGGGGAGGGTCTGTGTGTGCTGGTTTTTATGACGCTACCACTGCTGTCTCCTGTGTCTGTTTTATTGCCAAATATCCCTGTGGCAGTATAGTTCTTAGTCTTACTGATTAAATATTGGCTGTAGCGTGTGGCTTGGTTGAGACACAGTGGTAGCATGCCTGTGGCCATGGGGTCAAGCGTCCCAGTATGTCCGATTTTCTTTAGGTTCAGGAGTTTTTTGACGCGACCAGCTACCTGGCTAGATGTTATATCAGTTGGCTTATTTAATAAGATTAGGTGGCAATCAAAGGGCATGCTATTTAGTCTTCTGGATCGTGAATGAATCGGATTTTTGGTATTTTTCTGAGGTTTTGTTTAGCGAGAACCTTTTGAATTAGAAATATTTTCTCATCAAGTCGTTGTTGATAGTCAATTCCCTCACTCGCTTGAAGGCGGCTATTAGCGTAGAATATTTTTAGATGCCCTATGTCTTTTGAGAGTGATAAGCGTTTGATTGTGATGAATTTAAGCTCTGCACCTAGGTCCCCAGTCGCCAACATTTTCCGCAGCGCTTGATCGTAGCGTTTGGTCAGTCTTTTGATGCGGATATTCGATGAATCGTTCATGCTATTTAGTCAACAATGATGGCAACTTTTTCTCGAATGGATGCTTCGATGACATCGCCAGCTTTGATGTCTTTATAGTCTTTGATTCCGACCCCGCATTCTTGTGATTCCTTGACCTCTTCGGCATCGTTTTGGAAACGGCGGAGTGATTGTATTTGTCCTGTAAATATGACCGTGCTATCGCGGATAACCCGTATGTCTGCTTGGCGTTTGATTTTGCCCTCTGTGACGAGGCAGCCTGCAATAAAGCCAAATTTAGACGATTTGAAGACTTCTTTGACACTGGCTTGGCCTATGATTTTATCTTCATAGCGTGGTTCAATCATCCCAGTAATGGCTTGTTTGACGTGAGAGATCATATCATAGATGATGTTGTAGTAATGGATCTCGATGCGTTCGTTGTGTGCGTGTTTGCGTGCAACAGCATCGGCTCGAACATTGAAGCCGATGATGATAGCCTGCGAGGCAATCGCAAGGTTCACGTCAGATTCGCTGATCGCGCCGACACCAGAATAAACCACTTTGACACTAACTGATTCGTTGGCCATTTTACTGAGAGATTCCCGGATCGCTTCACAGGTGCCAAACATGTCGGTCTTGAGAATGATGTTTAGCTGATTCGTAGTTGTGTTACTCATTTGATCGAAGAGGGTGTCTAATTGCTTGTTGTTTTTTGCATTGAGCTTTTCAATTCGGTTTTTCCCTTGTCTTTGAATAGCAATGTTGCGTGCTTTTTTTTCATCGGCGATACAAATTGCGCTATCACCCGATAGGGTAGTGCCTGACAGCCCCAAAATCTCGACGGGCATTGACGGTTTTGCCACAGGCAGTATTTTTCTCTTGCAGTCCTGGATCTGTCGTATTTTACCATATTGCTGTCCAACCAGTAAAACATCACCTTTCTTTAGCGTGCCTTCCTGTATTAATAACGTTGATATGGGGCCTCGGCCTTTGTCTAACCTCGACTCGAGGACAACGCCTTTGCATATTCCATTGGTTGGTGCTTTTAAGTCACTTATTTCTGCTACGAGTAATATATTTTCAAGCAGACTGTCAATGCCTTCACCGGTTTTAGCTGAAATTGCATTGAATAGCGTATCACCGCCCCAGCTTTCTGGTATTAGGTTGTGGCTGGATAATTCATTGGTGACCTTGTCAATATCAACGCCAGGTTTGTCGATTTTATTGATGGCGACAATGATAGGTACCTCTGCTGCCTTAGCGTGTTGAATGGCCTCTACAGTTTGAGGTTTGATGCCGTCATCGGCAGCAACTAGTAAAATCGCGATGTCTGTTGCTTTCGAACCACGCGCTCGCATTTCCGTGAATGCTTCATGTCCAGGTGTGTCCATGAAGGTGATGGTTTTTCCATTGTGTTCAATCTGGTATGCACCGATGTGCTGTGATATGCCGCCTGCTTCACTCGACACAACATTGGTACCGCGAATATTATCTAATAGAGATGTCTTACCGTGATCAACATGTCCCATCACCACCACTACAGGAGGGCGCGTTTCGATGTTGAGTAGGTCGGTGTCAATCGCAGCATCGAGTAGCTCGCTTTCTTCTGTATCCTTAATTCTAATAGCCTGGTGACCCATTTCGTTTAGGACGATCTCGGCTGTATCCTGGTCAATCATTTGATTGATGGTTGCTAAAATCCCAAGGTTCATGAGTGATTTGATGACTTCGGGTGCTTTTACAGAAATCAGGTGTGCTAATTCTGATACGCTAATTGTTTCTGGTACTTTAACGGTTAACGTTTTATTGGCTGACGATGGCTTGGTAAACTGTCCTGATTCTTTGAGTGAATCGCTGCCTTGAGTCATTTTTATTGCGGGTTTAGTCTTTTTAGTCGTCGGCTTACTGGTTTTTGTCTCAAGCTTAGGTTGCTCTATCGGTTTGGCTGGCTGCTTGAGCGACAGGCTTGGCTTTTTTTTCTCGATGGTGCTATTCAAGCCCAGAGGTTTTTGTGATTTTTTGGGTGACAGTTCTTTAATGATTAGATTGTAGAGTTCATTTGGCATCTCTTGCTCTAAATCGTCGATCTGCTTTCCGGTTAGTTTTTCAATCAGCCGTACGACCACACTCGCTGGCATGTTGAGTTTTTCAGAAAGCTGCTTAATGTTCATCATGGTGCTGCCCTTGTGCCTATTTTCCTTCGTCTTTAAACCAATGTTCCCTAGCAGACATAATCAGCTTGCCAGCTTCATTTTCTGGCATGTCTGTGATGTCGATTATCTCCAGAGTCGAGAGTTCTGCTAGGTCATCTCTAGAGCTGATTTTTGCCTCGATCAGTTTTTTTGCGATCGCTGGTGTCATGAATTCAAGGCCTAAAAAGTCGTCGTCTGTTTTCTCAGTTAGCTCTTGGATGGTTTGTTCATGAGAGATGGTGTCTGATATCAATGCAAGCTGTGCGCGGTTGATTATCTCTTCGGCGATATCGGCGTTGAATTCTTCGATTCTAGACAGATGGTCTTGTGATTGGTTGGCTAGAGATTTGAGAGAGGTGATCTTTTCCCTGACAAGAATCTGAGCAATTTGTTCATCGATGTCTATTTTTTCCATAAATAAATTGATGGCTTGGTTCTGGGCTTTGTGAATGGCTTCTTCAGCTTCTTCCTCAGTCATAATGGTTAGTGCCCAACCGGTCAATTCACTTGCTAGTCGTATGTTTTGGCCGCTTCTTCCAATGGCTTGTGATAGGTTTTCTTCTTTGACGGCCAGTTGCATGCTGCGGTTGTACACATCAATCTCGATGCTTGAAATAGTGGCTGGTGCCATAGCTGCTTCGACCATTTCTTCAGGTTTATCAGTCCAGTTAATGATGTCAATCCGCTCGCCATTGAGTTCTTTGGAGACTTCTTGAACTCTTGCGCCCCTCATGCCGATGGTCGCGCCAATGGCATCAACTCGCTTGTCAACGCTATTAACTGCTATTTTCGCACGGATGCCAGGTTCTCGTGCGACCGACTTGATCGTGATGATGCCATCTGACATTTCGGGTACTTCGAATCGGAATAGGTCGATCATGATCTCATTGCACGTTCTTGACAGAAAGCATGCGTGTCCTTTCTGTTCACTGTCAATTTTGTACAAATACGCTTTAATTCTATCGCCGGTGCGAAAGACTTCACCTGGAATAAGATCTTTATCACGAATGATGCCTTTTTCGGCACCATCTATTTCGACTAAGACTTCGCGGCGAGTTGCTTTGATGACTTCAACTGAAATGACTTGGTTGAGTTTCTTTTCCAATTTGCCGAGATTTTTCTCTCGCTCAATTTGTCTGAATATCCGATTGAGTAACTGTTTGGTCTGGTGGGCGCCGATTCGTGTTAGGCTTTCAGATTCGAGTGGCACTTCAAGCTTGTCGCCCAGGTTGACGGATTCATTGTAGGCTTGTGCTGCTTCTAGCGTGATGTATTCTTGGGCTTCTAATGGATCTTCTGGTAGTGTTTCAGTGACCTGGTAGATCTGATAGATCGCGTATGAGCCATCTTTTTTGTTGATGTCAGTTCTGACAACAGCGCCTGGCTCTAGCCGTTTACTGACCACAGCAGAGATTGCCTCCTCAATTGCAAAGAAAACTCTATCAGAGCTGATTTTTTTCTCAGCTGATAGGGCTTCTATCGCAACCAATACTTGTTGATTGAACACAATGGGTGATGGTTCTTTGCCTTCTTGTTTGGCTTTGGTCATGTTGGCCTCCCCGGAGTTCTCTCGATTGTTAGGATGTCTTTGTGTAAGTAGGTCGTTTTTTTACCTGGTCTTTGCTCGAACACCAGCATTAACTCGTCCGTGCTCAGAATCCGTCCAAATAGCTTTTTTCGGTTGTTTAGTGTGATCATCACACGATTGCCAATGTGTTCGTTCGGTTGGTCTATGATTGTGCTATCTCGGGAGCTAACCGTCACACGGAGTTCCACAGAGTCGATTCCGAGCTGTAGGTTGATTTGTCGGCCGACTGCTTCACACTCAGAGTGTGATATTGCCTGTTCTGGCTTGGTCAGTTCAACAGATAAAATTTTCCGTTCGAAGTCTAGTTCGTATCGGTGGCACTGGACGCCAATTGCTTCTGCTGCGCGTTGAGCGATTATCCCTACAGTTGATTCGCTAACCATTTGGGCGGACCTCACAATAAAAAAAACCCCATTTGGGGTTCTGTTAGATTAGCGGGGGCAGGATTTGAACCTA
>DLBP01000039.1:0-520 GCA_002480165.1 Proteobacteria bacterium UBA7821
GATACTGCATGCCCAAAAAAATATCACGCCACGCTCGCTCGTGCACCGGCCAATCGAGTAAGTTGTCACCACAAAAAGTCGCAGTTCCTCCTGTTACCTCATACGCATCTCGACCAGAGAGTACACTGGCTAGCGTGGTTTTTCCCGCGCCATTCGGGCCCATAATCACATGAACCTCGCCCGGATTAACAGATAGGCTACACCCCTTGAGAATGTCCTTACCTTCAGCAACACGCACGACTAGATCTTTAACGGTTAACACATTCATCCAATACTACCTTCTAAACTAATTTCCATTAATTGTTGCGCCTCGACTGCAAATTCCATCGGCAACACTTTAAACACATCACGACAAAAGCCATTGACAATTAAACCAATAGCCGCATCCAATTCGATCCCACGTTGTTGACAGTAAAATAACTGGTCTTCATGCACTCGTGTTGTGGTAGCTTCGTGCTCAGTCTGAGCCGACTGGTGTGCAACCTCAATCACAGGGAATGTACTTGCGCTACTATCAGCA
>DLBP01000039.1:823-1116 GCA_002480165.1 Proteobacteria bacterium UBA7821
TACTTGCGCTACTATCAGCACCGATCAACAATGAGTCACACTGCGTGTAATTGCGGGCACCTTCAGCAGTTGGGGCAATCCGAACCAGGCCTCGGTAACTATTACTACCCTGTTTAGCAGATATCCCCTTTGAAATGATGCTACTCGACGTGTGCTTACCTAAGTGTATCATTTTGGTGCCAGTGTCAGCCTGTTGACGTAAATTCGTTAATGCGACCGAATAAAACTCTCCCACCGAGTGATCCCCTCTTAGTATGACACTGGGATACTTCCAAGTGATTGCTGATCCAGTT
>DLBP01000039.1:1446-25880 GCA_002480165.1 Proteobacteria bacterium UBA7821
CAACTTGTGTCCATGAAATTTTAGCATGATCCCCTGCACAGAGACCACGTTTTGTGACAAAGTTATAAATACCACCGACACCGTTCTCATCTCCGGGATACCAGTTCTGCACGGTTGAATACTTAACATTGGCTCGCTCGTGGGCGTAGATCTCAACAACGGCTGCGTGCAATTGATTCTCATCACGCATGGGTGCGGTACACCCTTCTAGGTAACTCACATGACTATCGGGCTCGGCAACGATCAGAGTGCGCTCAAACTGCCCGGTATTCAAGGCATTGATTCTAAAATAAGTCGACAACTCCATCGGACAACGAACGCCTCTGGGTATGTAGACAAACGAACCATCAGAGAACACAGCTGAATTCAGTGCCGCAAAAAAATTATCACGATATGGCACAACCTTACCGAGGTATTGCTCAATCAATTCTGGATGAGTTTGTACCGCATCAGAAAAAGAGCAAAAAACGACACCAGCCTCTTTCAGTTTGTCTTTAAATGTGGTGGCAACAGAAACGCTATCAAATACCGCATCGACAGCAACACCAGCCAATTTTTTTTGCTCAGTTAGCGGTATGCCCAATTTTTCATAGGTTCGTAAAATCTCCGGATCAATCTCATCCAGGCTCTTTGGACCATCAGCATGTGATTTAGGTGCAGAGTAATAGCTAATTGCATTGTAATCAATTGGATCATAATGCAAGTGGCCCCAATGAGGTTCTTTTAAAGTCAACCAGTGCCTGTAAGCCTTGAGCCGCCATTGGAGTAGAAAGTCAGGCTCATTTTTGATGGCCGACAATCTGCGGATCACATCTTCATTCAAGCCTGGCTCAAAGGATTCACTGTCGACAGCGGAAGTGAAACCAAACTGATAATTCTGTTCGACTCTTGACTCAATGTGTGATTTAGACATGCAAATTTATACCTATATGAAATTGAATAATAACAAAAAAAAACCGTTCAAACAACCTTATTCTACCACTTTTAAGCGCTGACCATAGGCATAAAATGAAGCACGTCGCTTATCAGTGATTTGAGCACACAGTTTAGCGGCATCACCAAGTTTGTGGTGTTTGAGCAAAATACTCATCAAACGCTCATCTTGCTTAGTCAACCCAGACGCATCGGACTGCTCGACTGACAGGATAATCACGCACTCACCTTTGATACTGCTTAGATCCTGCTTAACCAGTAAACCCAGCTCTGTGGTTTGAATGCTTTCGTGGATTTTTGTAAGCTCTCTGGCAATACAAACGTGAGCATGCTCACCATAAATAGCCAAACAATCGCTGAGTGTATCAGGCAGCCGACGTGACGACTCATAAAAAACCAACGTCCTGATTCGCTCAACCCAGCGACTCAGCTGTTTTAATCGAAGTGATGATGTCCGTGGTAAAAAACCAACAAAGACAAACTCAGTTGATGGCATGCCTGAAGTAGATAAGGCGGCTGTCAAAGCAGATGGACCTGGTATTGGTGATACTGGAATCGATCGCTCGTGACACGCTTTAACCAATAGATAGCCTGGATCAGATACCGCGGGGGTGCCTGCATCAGAAATCAAAGCAACAGACAGGGACTGCATCAGGTAACCCAGTGCGATATCAACTTGGGCGGATTCATTTCCTGCGTTCATTGACAACAAACGCTTTTTGATACCCAGATGACTCATCAGCCCGAGTGCCTTTGGTTTGTTTTCACAAACAACACAATCAGCCAATGCAAGCGTCGTTCTGGCGCGCTCACTCAGGTCGGACAAGTGGCCGATTGGCGTGGCAACCACATACAAACAACCGCTAGCTAAATGTAATTTTTTACTTGGCATTACTGGGCAGATCAGGCAAACTATCCTACATGAAAACGTTTTATTCTATCGCAATTTTTACAGTTTATCTAGCCTTATTGGGCTGTTCGACACAGCACCAGCTGCTAGACAATTACAGCAACAATTACGAGAGGCATCGCTTAGCCATCGACACACTCACTGACCGAACCACTTTAAGCCCAGTTGAACGTCTCGAGCTTGCAAAACACCTCGGTAAAAAAGCGCATGCAAAGACACTCAGATTACTACTATCAGGCCTATCACATGCCGACCTAGAGCGTAACGATCACCACCAACTACTCGACTTACTTGGCATCTATCTGCAAGTCTACCAAGAACACGACACCCAATTAATTAGCCAATCAATCCATGATATGAAGCAGAAATATGGCCAATCTATTGGCACCCAGCTACAAACTCTCGAGCTTTCACTGGCGCATCACCACCACTTACTGACACAACACCGGCACCGCCTCGACCAACTGTTATCTCAAACAATACTGAGCCCAACCGATGTCTGGATTGCACTGCAGTCATCCAATCATCTAAACGAACAAGCACATCATTCTGATGAGCCATGGCTAGATTTCTCAAACATCATGCACAACACTCAACTACCCCATACACAATGGCTAGACAGTCTAAGTGCCTGGAAAATAAAACACCCCAACCACCCGGCCAATCATTTTTTACCACCAGATAACACATCACTACCGATTCGCCGAGTTGGTTTATTCCTACCTCAGACAGGCCGTCTATCTGAGCTATCCGAAGCCATTCAACAAGGTTTTTTGAGCGCTCATTTCCAAGCCAGCATTCCGCTAGAACAAATCAAAATCTACAATTCTGACCAGCAGTCCGCACAAGCGCTATATCAGCAGGCGCAACAGGATCGAATGGATTTAATCATCGGTTTTTTTGACAAAGAGGAACCCATCAGTCACGTAACCAACGACTTAGGGATCCCCATTATCTTCCTTAACAACCAGCCCAATCAAAAAACCAATAGCAATCACTATGCCTTTGATCTATCCAAGACCAATGAGATAACGCAACTCATGGAGCTTGCAACAAAGCAAGGCTATAGTCGAGCGCTGATCATACATACCGATGAAGATTGGAGCCTGCAGGCAAAAGAACACATCATTGATCAGTGGCAGTCGATGCAGCTACAGATCATTCATACCATCAAGCTACCAAAAACACTGTATCACTATGCCGAAATACTCGAGCAGTACCTTGACATTACCGGTGCAAAAAAGCGCGCACAAGTTGTCAAAGATCTGTTCAACACAACCCGAAAACCCATCATTGAACCCAGCTATGATTTTGACGCGGTTTTCCTTTTGACCAATAAAGAACAAACTCAATTAGTCAATCCATTGATCAGTCACCTACATGTTGACAATATTGCTGTATTCACCACATCGATGGTCAATCACTCTCATAACAAACAAAATGGCTCGGACCAGATGAACCACATTCAATTCATAGACAGTGCATACCACACGACACAGTCAGATAACAGCCCCCTAAATCGCCTAAAGACAATTGGTAAAGACCTCTACCTAGTCAGCGTTTTTTTCAACCGTCTAAGACACACACCTCATTTGTATTTCATGGCCGACTCTGGTCGTCTATCGATAGCGTCTAATCAAATCATCAACCAACTCGATTATTTTCAATTTTCTGGCCAATCGATCGAGCCATTATTCATAGCATAAATCATTTGCATCAAACAGAAAAAAAGCTTAACCTAGTCACATGTTAACTAGTCTAAATGAAGGTGATAAATTTGCAAAAATACCTAAACTTATTGTCATTGACCGCCGCTTTAATCTTGCTCAATTCATGCACCAGTATCGCTGCTGTCTCAGGCACCGCTATTGGCTACTGGCTTGGTCAGAACTACACATTTTGATGAAAAAAGTCTATCCCATTGTTTATCTAGCCGGCTGCTTGTGTCTGTCATCCTGCAGCTGGCAGGAACCCAATACGGAGCTATCCGAGCAACAGCTGCCTGGCGATTACCTCCAGCAATCGGCTAAGCTAAGAGAATTATACCGTTCATTATCAGCAGTTGACCGGCTCAAAAGCTGTCACATTGACATTGTGATTCTCAACCAAACGGCTCTCCTAGCAGGCCAAGCTCCAACAGAAGAACTCAGAAAGATTAGCGAATCAACCATCCGACAATCCCACCCCGAATTACACATTATCAATCGGATCAAACTGTCCAAGCGAATTTCACCTGACTGGCAAATGTACGATCATTGGCTAACAACCAAAGTCAGAGCCAAGATGTTGACAACACGAGCACTGCGTGACAGTAGAATCAAGATACTCACAGCAAATCGGGAAGTCTTTTTACTGGGGCGACTTAGTGAGCCAGAAGCTTTACTGGCAACAGACATCGCAAAACATACTGATGGCGTTGAGCAAGTGGTGACCTTTTTTGACATTGAGCCGTCAGAATGATTGTGAAAACGGCTATTAAAGTACTGATAAGAGCTTACCAGACTTGTCTTAAGCCCTGCTTAAGACCCTGCTGTCGATTTAGTCCGTCTTGCTCTGAATACGCGCTACAATGCATCGCCAAACACCGTTTGCCAAAAGCCATTTATTTAATCACCTGGCGACTCATGAGATGTCATCCACTCTCTAGTAATGCGTATCAATACGACCCAGTACCAGAGTTGGACTAATCAATCTTTGGCAGAAGCTGGAGACGCTTACTGTTTGGGATCAAATGTGACTCAAACCACATTTTAATGTATTCATTGTGTTTAATCTTAGTAAATAGATCATCGTAATGTTGGCTAAACACATTCCCTGACTGACCGACCGTTTGAACATATAAACTATCATTCCAGTTAGACAGGGAAATAATTTGACGGTAACTGGCATGACCACTTTGCACAAATGGTTTCGCATAGTTGTATGAACCAACGTTAACGGTATAAGGATCACCTGGAGAAGCCATCGTACGACTGAACATCTGCCGGAACCATGCCATTTGATCAAATGATGAATGGGCAAAGTGAAGTGTATGAATTTTACCCCACTGCCACATATCCATATCATTACCGATGAGTGATTCAATTAGATCAATCGCTTCATCGAAGCTATTTTTAAGGAGCAATAGCGTATCTGGATTGGTAATCTTGCCAGTTTCATCACTGGATGAGACGAAGAGCTCTAGAACACGTTCAACACAAAAGATCGGATAGCGGCTTGATAAATAGTCATCGACTATCTGTGAATCATCAATATCAGACAAAAGGTACAACTTAACAAGCTCTCTGTACCACATATTAAAGATCGTTGGAGCGACCTTATGAATACTCATCACTCCAGACCAGGGTAACAAATACTCGAGCGCTTGGCGCACATTCATCGAGCTCGGTGGCAACTGAACAAAATACGGAAGCAGCTTTTGGGCAACTAAACTGGTGTGATCTAGCTGCATCTTCTTAACATCACCCAAGCTGATTTTACGCCCATTATTAGTCATTGACAAAAACTGCTGAACAATCCTTTGATGACGGTAGTCAGGCGCCCACTCCTGACTGATAAAGTAAGGGTAATCCTGACTGACAACATGATTGTTTGCGGTTGCAATAAACCCATCATCTGGGTTATAGACACTGGGCAATTCCTCAAAGGGGATATAACTCTGCCAATGTTTTTGTTTTGCACCATCGCTAGGCACCTGCCCTGTTCCTTGACTACGCACGGGTACTTTCCCGGCAAACTGATAGCCAATGTTACCATCGATATCGGCATAGACAAAATTCTGTGATGGTGAGACAAACAACGTGAGTGCTGCACGAAAGTCTTGCCAATTTTTGGCGGAATTAACACGAGCAAAAGCGGCTACTGTCGTGTCCGAACCATCCAATGCTGTCCAGCACAGTGTAACAGAGGTCTTGCCATTGGGATCAACCAAATCAGATACCACTGGCCCGTCCTTAGTGTAACGGCGGGTGTAGCGAATGGGCATTTCACCTCTGACCATGATAATCTCTTCGACTTGCTCAAAAGTCTCCCACACACCAGCACGCAAGTAGGTTTCGGGTACATCATCACCAACCGAATTGATCACCAAATCTTGGCAATCGGCATAAGTATTGGTAATCCCCCATGTAATGTGATCATTATGTCCGATAATAACTGCCGGCAAACCTGGTAAAGTAGCCCCAGCCAGAGACAAGTCCTTAGACTTGAGTGCCGCAAGGTACCAAACAGATGGAATGGTAGCGCCCAAATGTGGGTCACAAGCCAATATGGGTTTACCCGTCTTGGTATGCTGCCCAGAAATCACCCAGTTATTACTGCCCAAATCGGCTAAATCGTAGCCCAACTTGCTATTGACGATTTTTAGCATATCCAAAAGCTTTTCAATAATTAATTGATTGTCTGATAGCTTGGCTATATCAAGCGAGGCCCCTTGGTCCTCAACACCCATTAATTGCTTCGTTTTTTCCTCGCCGACCGAACAAAGCATCTTAGCTCGCATCAATTCTGACTGCCAGTTTGCGCTGAGGGTCCAAGACATCATCTTGCTCCAAGCCAGCACATCTATTTTTCTCCAAATTTTGGGCTTCACCCCACAACAATAAAACTCGATGGGCAACCAATTCCCTTCATTAATCCAAGCATTGATACCCTGTGCGTATGCATCAATCATATCGAGATCATCTTTCGACAAATGACTAACCGATTGCCTCGACGACCCAACAAAATCTAACGTTCTAATTAGCTTATCGGTATCAAGCATGCCAGCGCCAAACACTTCGCTTAGCGCTCCGGTACAAACGCGCCGTTGCAGCTCTAACTGCCATATTCGATCTTGTGCATGTAGATAGCCAAGAGCAAAATACAAGTCATGGTTGTGATTTGCATGGATATGGGGGACACCATGGGCATCTCTGTGAATATCAACGCCCTCTTTGAGACCCGGGAGTTCTGAAACGCCTCTTGTTTTAGCTAGGGATAGATACGTGTAGAGCCATATCAAAAAAAATATCAATGTAATGAATGTAAATACGACCGTCATTGTTCAACCGATTACCAACCTAGGAAACATTGAGCTTCACAAACTATATCACAGTGAAAGCCTATCGATGATGATAATCTATATGAATCGTATTATCCAATGTTTCTTATTAAAAAGTGATGCCTCTATCACAATAATGACAAAAGACTCCTCACAGGACATGGCGCCCAGTACAAGCTATCGATAAGCCAGTAGACACAAAACCACAAGCAAAGCTGCCAATACCAGTCGAGGACCCAACCGAAAAAAATCCCAATCAATCGATGCTGAGCGCTTGGGTAGATCTTTTGTCATCCACTTAAAGCAAGCGACATTCATCAAGACCAATAGCAGTAAGCACAGTGATGCCAGAACGCTTTGAAAGGAGGCAGTGATCACAACGGCCAGCAGAAAAGATAACCTGGGAGTAACACAGATGATGCGTGCGACCACCGGATCTTCAATCAGATACTGTTTGCCAAACGGGGCCAAAGGCCTGAACCAATATTTATGACTAGACATAAAACCTCTACTGTCATCTGGAGGTGGCGGGAATTGAACCCGCGTCCGCTAACTCGCCACTGTCGGTACTACATGCTTATCTGACTATTTATTTAACCAACCAACCGCAAGCCAGCCTGCTTTTGATTGACGATTCCTGTTAAAATTTAGCTCACTAGCACCAGGAAAAGCCAATGGGCGGTCTTGTGAAAAATAACCATTTCTACCTGTCCTCACAAGCACGGCCAAGCGAAATGGGCTCAGAAGCTGTTTAGGCTGCTAGAGCGAAAGGTGCAGGTTTTGCAACTATATTTAAAACGCAATGTATTTTACGAGGCAACTGCGATACTCGGCATGCACCTAGAGCTTTGTAATCATCGTCGAAACCAGATCACCCCCTATTTGCAAGATTATCATAGCACAGCAAGCCTTTAATAACAACTTTAAAAGATATTGTGCGTTGAGAACTGGTAGGAGATCTGCTCATAAATCTCATCTTCTGTCAGTGGGTCTTCCTCACCCATAATGAAGAAAGGGCATTCTTCAACACGACCCGATTGACTGTAACAATAATAACGACTCGTCTGTGATTCAAAGGTGTAAGAACCATCGGGTGGAATGGAGAACAAATCAGCATTGAGTAGCTCAACATTAAATACCTCTTTACCTCTAGCCAGCACCGGTCGGTATAAACAAGTCATCACACCGTATTGTGCACCAATCCAATAAGCCCCGACAAATTGAGACAAGCCATCTGCAAAACTAAATGAGGAACTCTGCCATTTTTGCCCTGGGACAAACCAGGTGTTCTTCTGTGATAGACTGATGTCTGAGATCTTGGGACAGTAACTAGCGTCTGCATAAAGATTGAAACACAACAGAATACTTAATGCCAAACATAGCGGTCTAGAAAACATTCAAAAAGCCTCTTGTATACCCTTTAGGATACTGTACAACAATCTTAAAAATTAATCAAAATCTAATTAACATAAGCATTTTCTATTTTCACAATGAGTAAAATATGCTAATCTGCCAATTTAAGGTATTTGATGGACAAAAAGCTTTTAAATCTCCTCCGCTGCCCAGAAACAGGCGCCCCCCTAGTCATGAGCAAAGACAATACCGAGCTAATCTGTCACGCCAACAAACTGGCATATCCGATTGTTGATGGCATCCCTATCCTGTTAACACATCGCGCCCGATCAATCAATCGACCGACTGAAAAACCACAGGATCACTCATGACCGATACAATCTTTCAGCAAATCATTAATAAGCAGGCACCTGCTAATATTCGATACGAAGACGAGTACTGCATTGCTTTTGATGACATCAACCCAAAGGCATCCATCCACATACTCATTGTCCCAAAGAAACCCATCAAAATGCTGGCAGAATGCCATTCTGAAGATCAACATCTATTAGGACACTGTCTACTCGTCGCCAATACAATAGCAGAGCGTTTAAACCGACTAGACAATTACCGTCTAATGATCAATAATGGCGCTAAGGCTGGACAAGAAGTCTTCCATTTACATGTCCACTTTTTATCAAACTAGCTTTTTATCAACTCAATGAGCGTGGGCACTGCTTGGTGAAGATCTGCCACAAGACCAAAATCAGATACTTTAAATATCGGTGCGTCTTCATCCGAATTAATGGCTATGATCACTTTTGAATCCTTCATGCCAGCTATATGCTGAATGGCGCCCGATATACCGATGGCAATATACAACTCAGGCGCGATGATCTTCCCGGTCTGTCCCACTTGGTACTCGTTTGGAACATACTCAGCATCAACGGCTGCTCGTGATGCGCCAACGGCTGCACCCAACACGTGTGCTAACTGCTTGATCTGGGTAAAGCCATCGGCGCTACCAACACCACGACCACCCGAAACAACCACCGGTGCTGTTGTTAGATCTAGCTCACCACTTGGCTGTGCAACAGCGGTCAATCTGGCCCACTTAGCATCGACTATCGGCACCTCCAGCTGGCATATCTCTGCGACTGTCTCACCCTGAGCCTGTTGATCAAATACAGTGGCTCTGATACTAACGAGGGTTAAATCCTGATTTAACTCAACATGCTCAAGCGCATTACCAGCATAAATGGGCCGCACATACTGATTCGAACTAACAATCTCAACAACATCCGTCATGGCATAGCAGCCTAAAACACCAGCCAAACGCGGTAACCAATCTTTTGTGAACGTAGAGCTGGCTGCCAACAAATGCGAATAACCAACAACCGTTTTTTGCAACAAGGCAACCATCGCCTCAGCAGTCCACGCTTCTGTAGCCGGGCAGTACCACACCTTACCCACCTGCTCTGTCTGACACAATTCATTTAATTCTTGCTGTTCAACTTGTACTGGAACAACAACCTCGACTGGATCGCTCGTTAGCCGACAAGCAGCATTAACGGCTGAATAAGTTAGTTTACTAATTGACCCATCACAACACTCAGCAACCACACACACCGTCATCTGACATACCCCAACTCTTTCAACTTATGACTCAATGCTTCTACATCCTTGAGCATAACCCCTCCTGAACGCTGTTTAGGTGACGTCACTCGAATTAAATGAGGGCGATTTTCTGGTAGATCGCATCGAGCTGACAGCTGTTCAGTCGTGATCGGCTTTTGCTTGGCTTTCAGAATATTTGGCAACGTTGGGTACCTTGGCTCATTTAGCCTTAAATCACAGGTTATCACAGCTGGAAGCGTTAACTGTAAGGTTTCCAGCCCACGGTCCATTTCACGCACAACGACCCACTCATCGGTCTTATTCTCAATAGACGATGCAAACACAGCTTGAGGCCACCCCATCATACCAGCCAGCATCTGCCCGACTTGATTACAATCATTATCAATCGCCTGTTTACCCATGATGACCAAATCATGCGGATACTGATTCAGATAGCTCTTTAAACAAGTAGCCACTTCAAGTGGATATAATTCAGTTTCTGACTCAATAAGAACAGCGTCATCAGCGCCCATAGCGAGCCCTTGGCGTAATACGTCTTCTGAAGAGCTGGGACCGATAGTCAATAATCTGACTTGATCAGCGTAACCTTGCTCTTTAAGCCGTATGGCTTGCTCGAGCGCAATGGCATCAAATGGATTCATTGACATCTTGACCTGATCTGATTCAACACCACTCTCATCCTGTTTGACATGTATGTTGACCGTGTAGTCGATGGTTTTTTTTGCCGTCACTAAAATATTAAATCCCATGATGTCCCCTACAAATAATATCAATTATAGACCACTTTACCCGATTTGTCTTCTATAAAAACGACAATCCATGCTATACCATAGATAGTGCAAATGGTGTGTTGCAGAAAATATGTCTGATATGATTACTTACGATGTCGTTGTCATTGGCTTTGGTCCAGCTGGGGCAGCATTTAGTATCCATCTAAAACAGCTGGCTAAAGAAGCCGGTGTTGATTTATCCATTCTCATTATTGAGAAAGGCTCTGACTGTGGTGCCCACAAGCTCTCCGGTGCTGTACTTGAGCCGAGTGCATTGAATGACCTGATACCAAATTGGCAACAACTCGACCACCCAACAATGACACCTGTCACAGAGGACTACTTCTATTACCTTAGCGAAAAAACATCATGGCGCCTTCCAACACCCAAGCCGATGAGAAACCAAGGTAACTTCATTATATCTTTAGCGCACTTGTGCCGATGGCTCGCAACACACGCAGAACAACTGGGTATAGATATCTTAACGTCAACCGCTGCAGATCAATTGATCGTTAATGACAACAATGAAGTTATTGGCATTAAAACAGGAGATCTCGGACGCAGAAAAAAAGGCCCAGGCCCAAACTTTCAGCCGGGCATGACCATTCAGGCAAAGCAAGTCGTTTTGGCAGAAGGCTGCCGGGGCTCTTTAACTGAGCAGGCCATCAAACAATACCAACTGAGGAAAGAGGCAAGTCCACCATCATATGGTATTGGCTTAAAAGAAGTATGGGAAGTTCAGGATCAGGCATTCAAACCTGGTCGAGTTATCCATTCTATTGGCTGGCCCCTGTCATCGGACACTTACGGCGGTTCATTTCTATATCACTGGACAGATCGAAAAATATCAATTGGCTATGTGATTGGTCTTGATTACAACAATCCCTACCTCAATCCATACGAAGAATTCCAACGATTCAAGCATCACCCACTAATCGCAGAGATACTCAATGGTGGTAGACGACTAATGTATGGATCAAGAGCGCTAAATGAAAGTGGTCTTCAATCCATACCAAAACTACACTTCCCTGGCGGACTGATTATAGGCTGCGGTGCTGGATTTCTAAACACACCAAAAATAAAAGGCATTCATGGTGCAATGCGTTCTGGCATGCTAGCTGCTCAATCATTAATCGACTGCCAATTTTGGCAGGAGAGCCACCCGATAGCTTGTTCAACGTATGATGAACAGTGGCAAAAATCTGGGTTACATCGTGAACTATGGCGAGTTAGAAACATTCGACCAGCATTCAAATATGGCCTGTGGCCAGGCTTGATCTATGCCGGCATTGATACTTATTTATTGAGAGGCTATGCACCATGGACATTCGGTTATCAACCTGACCATCAGTCGATGTTAACCCATTCAGAGGGACAGAAAATCAACTACCCAAAACACGATGGCAAACTATCCTATGATCTACTTGACTCGGTTAGGTTATCCAACACCAATCATGATCACCAACAGCCGGGCCATCTAATTTTAAAGAAACCAACCGTTGCGATCGACACTAACTGGAAACAGTACAGAAGCCCTGAAACTCGATATTGCCCCTCTGGGGTTTATGAGGTCATTGATGATGAGCAGGGCAAAAAAAAACTCATGATCAACGCACAAAACTGTCTACACTGTAAAACATGTGATATTAAGGACATGACCCAAAACATCCTCTGGGTACCGCCCGAAGGTGGCGGCGGCCCCTATTATGATGATGGTTAATTAAAGAGACATTGACTGCATAATTGTCACACATCTCCCCATACACTCCCGCACCTCCTCTATATGGTAGCCGATGTTGAGAAATCTGCCTAACCACGCTCCTGGCAAATTCATTACTATTGCGATCCGTAGCCAAATTAATTGCAAGACGATCGAATGACTCCAACATCCATAACGAACCAGCGATATCAAGCAGATGACTGAAAAAACCAGAAAAAAATGGCACGAAAACCACCACCGGCCCTACCCACAAGACAACGGGTGGGCAATGAATTAACGAGCCATACAGCAACAATAATGAACACAAATATAAATAACATGGCGTAGATCCAGTCATCATTCCTTCAACAAAGTGGTGATTCCTCATGATGATACGGTCCAGAATCTCGGATACGCGATTGGGCCCAATTGTCAGCTCATAGAGTGCCGTAGTGAATAGTGACTGTAGTCCAATAGCCGTCATCCAAAAAAATAGGTATTGAGGCAAAAAACACATCACAGCACCTGTTAGTAGCAAAGACATCATAGACAGGCTCAGCAGGTATACTAACGTGGTCAAGTAGGTGGCTCTATCAGCACAGCTGGTTAACAAAAACGTTATTTTCTCTTGAACATCAATTAAAAACCTCAATGTTAGGGCCAGAATTGAGCGCGGCATGCTTCTCTTTTTTTGGAAAGGGCAGTCTGTCAGCGGGTATACTCGGTCACGGTGTTGAATGCCAAAGAGTATCCGATAAAGCTCAAAGCGACTGATATCAACGAAGAGGCCACCTTGATCGTCGATGGTGCCGGCCGCACGACTTTCGAAGAGAAAAGTGAATGTTTCTTTAGGCATAGCACCTGCTCGCTTGTAATAGTAGACTCTAGTTAGTTGAGCGCTATAATAATATCCATCTCTATCTTAGTGAGACTGGTACCCGGATAGTAATAATCTAACAAGTTACCTTGTTTATCAATTAAAAACTTGGTGAAATTCCATGGTATTATGCCGCCGGTAAGCCCGGTGGTTTGTGATTTAAGATAGCTGTATATTGGCGCCTGATTTTCACCAGAAACGTCCACTTTGGCATAAATTGGAAACGTAACACCGTATCGGGCAAAAGCCTCATCGACGATCTCTTGATAACTGCCAGGCTCTTGACCACCAAACTGGTTGCATGGGAAAGCAACAACACGCAGGCCTTTTGCGTAATAAGTTTCATGCAATTGTTGAAGCGCTTCATACTGTCCAGAAAACCCGCACTGTGATGCCGTATTAACAACAAGAATCACTTTACCTCTGAACTCTTCCCACGTAACAAAGTCTCCAGTCCCTGTCTCTATCGGAACTTGATAAATACTAGACATTAGCGGTGATAAAATAGCTAGAACATAAAATATTTTTTTCCACATCACAATACACTCCCCTTTAAAAGTAGCACATCATGTGTATCAAAACAATGCCTCTATAACTAACTTTGCACTGCCGGGCGATTGGCTTGCCCAATATACAAAGGTTCATGCGGTGAGCAAATCGGCGGTTGATCACACAGAAGGATACGGGTTAGCTGGTCAAAAACACTGGGCTGCAACTGGATCAATGTATCTAAATTGATGATTGATGACACTTTAATCACACAATAACGCCCATGCACTTCGATTAAATTAATAGTCATCACTCGAAAATCAAGTCTTTTTTGAATTAATTTCAACTGCGCTAGTAGAATGGGTCTAATGTCGGTCACCTTCCAATGGAGATCATCAATCATATAGGCAAATTCATCCATCAAAAAAACCGTTTTTTTATTACAAGGCATATTTAAAAAATCACAATCAGACCATTTTGCAAAGCCACACCGAGACAACACATCTTGTAGCCTAAACTGACACAGCCCAGACCAACCGGGTACTAATGGCAAAATTGGGTTGATCACATTTGGGTGGTGGCCCAACACGCCGTGTAAATAAGCCAACCAGGTTGATATGAAGTACTCCTTATCTTCGTTATCAGTGTATGCAAGATCCTGAATGGTGTAGCGATCATCGTGTATGATACCCGTGACATCGGCAAGACGGATCATCCCTCGAGCTGTGCTCCAATAAGCCTGCGCATGACTCGAGTGAACAATATGAATAGACCGAACCAATTCACGCCAAGTAATATCTAAAAACTGAATATTATGTTCAATTAAATATTGTACATAATTCAATAACCACTTAGTCTCATTATGTATCACCAAAATCATTGTATGATCTCCTCATATAACGCTTTAGAGACAGTTTGATGTTTTGAAAAATCTTCGAAATAGCTGTATGCAGGCATGGGATTAACCTCAAGGAAATAGTATGTTCTATCCTTAACAATAAGATCTATCCCACAAAATCGCAAACCAAGGGCTTGTCTGACTGATTGGCACTGATCAATGATTAATTTCGGCAATTGGATTACCAGTGGATTAACATCTTGACTGTATCGATAGTCAACTGCGTCTGAAGCCATGCCAATAGCGGACACAGCAACTGATGTGACATGCACGCGAATATTTAAGCCATCGATAAACTTCTGAAATAAAACAGGCTCCCTCACAACCGATTGAGCACAGTGGCTCACGCGTTCAACAATCGAACGCACACCCGAAATCGATTTATAAATCCAGTCACCTTTTAAGCTGGGATGAGGCCCACAAACGACAACACTATCTGGGATAGACAAACCCATTTGACGCATAAATTCTATCTGAAATAGCTTGGATGTATTACTCTGATTGGCGATGGGTTTGTTGATAACGTTGGGCCAGCGATAATTTAAGCAATGTAGCAGATACCGATGACTGCTAGTCAGATCTGTCGGCATCGCAAACCATCGATTAAACACGCCTTGGATAGAGTGCTCTGACACGATTTCACCTTTCAACGATAAACAGTCTCGATTCAATAGAATCTCTCTTCCAATGTGGTCAACGTTGATAAAGACAAAAGATCGATCACCACGCTTCAGAAAACGACCAAAATGTCTCAGCACTGGATCTGAATGCTGGCCCAACAGTAATATCATCTTAAATCAAACTCTTTTTCGTGATAACAGCCAGCCCAACCCGTGCCAGTATCACTCCCCTCCTTACCATCTTTGCCATCCTTACTGTGATCTTTATGGCAACCTAACTCTTTAATATGACCTAATTCTAGCTCATCGTGTCCAAAATTCTCTAACATGTTATACATCTCCTAAGTATTAATAAAAATTACCTCTGCCCCGTAAACTTGGCCTTGTATACTTGAGCTTTTCGAGCAAAATATCTTTCCTGGATAACCCAGAAAGTCAATATTGCCTCTAACTTCAGTTTTACCAATCAAGTGCAACTCAGGGCCTGTCGAATCACTTCGTATTTGCATGCTATCGACAACAGTATCGGTTAACTTGATACGATTGCTATTGGCAGAAATAGAACCAAAATGACAACGATCTGAAGATAGATAGCCACTGATGTTAAAGTCACCGCCAACTTGGCATTGGTGCATATCAGCTTTACCATGAATATCCACATCATGAAAAGTGGATTGGTTAGCACTGAATAACCCTTTAACATCGGTAGACTTCTGAACCTGAGTACCCATCGTACTCACTTGACCAACAAATGATATGTGCTCCACTTCACCAATCCCACAACGCATCATACCTGGATAGGTATGACAGGTTGTGGAAGCATCTAATGAAAACCCACCCGCAGCAACTAAGGCAGCATAAGGTATCATACTTATGACACTCATCAATCTCTCCTGTTTTAACTAAAACGATCATCCCAAAATCAGCCTAGCTATTCAATACAGGTAATCTGGACACAACTCAGATCACCAGTTGCGCGAAGAGAAGACGTGTGATAACTTGTCATTGTAATGTGTCAGCTTATGATCAGCCTTCAGAAAGTCTTATTTTGCTTGACTTCCCTAACTGCCAACACGGCCACACACTTGTACGATTGCTTAGCAAACCAATTATATCCATCTGACCAGCAACAGCTTCAATCAACTCAATCACCAATAAGAAGGCTGCCACGAAAACTGTTGATTGAAACCAAACTGAGACCTCTTGAGCCCGTTGAGCCCATCCGCCTAGTGTGTGAAATGATTATCGATGACAGCCGTGAAAACACCAGCAGCAACCAATCGGCCTCACAACCATAACCCTCACATCAACAAACACACAGCGGGTGCCAATCTCACATCGAACACAACGCTTGAATCGTGTTCAGTGTGATTCTGCTCTTGATAGACAATAGCCCTCAGATACGATTCAGGGTTGTGCTTCTCAGCTGTATAAGCTTGGATGCGTTTGATGGCTTGGCTGATACTACCCGCATGAAAAGTAGCACAAACGAGATGGCCAGATAGAGCCATCTTTATCAAGACATTCATTTCATTACGGTCGCGAATCTCACCCATCACAATCACATCAGGGTCCTGTCGAAAAATACCCCGAATCCATGCAGACAGCTCAACATTAGATGAATAGTCATATTCTATTTGATGAATGCCATCAATGAGTATTTCAATGGGATTTTCCAAACTAATGATTGAGCGGTTGTAAGTCTGCATGTGATTTAATAAGCTAAATAAGGTCGTCGTCTTACCCGACCCAGTTGAACCACAAAATAATATCAATCCAGATGTCATCTTAGCAGCAACAATCAACCGCTTGACTTGTTCGACAGTCATGCCCAAGCGATGAATTGGCAGTAAAGTCTTCTGGTCTTTCAATAAGCGTAGCACCAAGCGCTGACCTAAAACTGTCATCACACAACTCACACGGATGGATAACGCATAACCAAATATGCCCTTAATTTGCCCATCCTGCGGGAAACGACTAAACGACAAATCCATTTTTGCGCGATGCTTAATAACAGAAATAAGTCGTTTGGCTGACTCGGTAGTGACGACTTGATAGCCCGTCAATCCACGCGGTGTTCTCATGGCGATCCGATATGCTTGAGTCGTTGGCGACACATGAATATCGGTTGCCGACAAACTAAGCGCATCATTGATGATCGTTTTCCAGTGATAATCAGGAGAATCATTGTCTTTCATAGACCACCAGACTATCTAATTATGTCATAAAAAAACAGCACCGTACTGCAAAAGAAGTAGACAATGGCCCTATCATATGTCATATTTTTAATTTTAGTCACATGAAAACCAATGACAGCGGCCAAACCAGTTGACCAGTTTCCTAATTTAGTCAGACTCTCATGCCTAGCGCTGCTAGCACTGTCAATTGCTTTCTTTTATCAACACCCCCACATCGACCTAACCATTGCTATTTACATCAATGAGACATTCCGTCCAACAACAACCATTCTCACAATGGCCAGTGACATCATCTATTGGCTCGCCTGGTTTTTTCCCATCTTTCTTGCCTTATATTGCCTAAAATATAAAAGACAAGACGATATCTTTATTTTAACTTGTTATTTAGCTAGCATTGTAGTGGCCACTAACTTAATTATCAAACCCATTTGGGGACGGATGCGTCCGGCTGACGTGTTACTGGCTAAACTTGAAGCATACACGAGTATTTTTGAACTATCCAACCACTGCACATTCAACTGTTCATTCGTATCAGGACACGCCGCTTGTGGATTTTTCTTGATAAGCTATGCCATCATCTACCCCAAAAAACGCGCCGTGATAACTCTATTAGCGATTGTGTCAGGCCTACTCATTGGGCTAGTTAGAATGTTAGAAGGACAACACTTTTTGTCAGATATTGTGTTTTCTGCCTGCATCAATACGATAATTATCGCGCACATTGCTATACAATACCAGCAGTTTAAACTAACGACTTAACCGATCATTCGTTACTCGTCAATAAAACTGGCATCAGACAGCTTGACTCTCTCCAGAAGCCTAGGGAACACATCAATCTGCTGACTTAACAACGGGCGACAAAAATCTGACCAGTTCGAATGCTCAACCCTCAAAAAAGATTGTACTCGCTCGAAGGTTCCCGGTAAAACAGGTGATAAAAAACCCATGAGACTATAAAACACACTAACACCCAAGGTACAAATTGGGCCGACTTGATCGAGTACACTCTCATCCTTGACCATCGCCCAGGGTTTCACTTGATCCAGGTACTGATTAACCTGATCAGCCATTTGCAACAATAAACGCAAACACTGATTGTAATCTCTTGAGTCGTATAGTTGCAATAGAGTCGACTCATTTGAGATAATCTGCTGGTATAACGCCTCATCTGATAAATGATCTGATAACACACCACTAAAATATCGATGAATAAAACAAGTACATCGGCTACCAATATTAATGATCTTACCGATTAACTCTGCGTTTATACGGCTTGCAAACTCGGTCCAATTTAAATCAATATCGGAGATAGTTGGGCTGAGTTTGGCTGCAAAATAATAACGTAAATAGTCGGGATCAAAGGCATCCAAGTAAGCTCTTGCTGTCACATACGTCCCTCGAGACTTTGACATTTTCTTGCCATTGATCGTTAAGAATCCGTGTGCATAAATATGGTCAGGCGTCTTGTAGCCTGCATGATGCAAAATAGCGGGCCAAAATAACCCATGAAAATATAAAATGTCTTTACCAATAAAATGAACAATGTCTGTTTTGGAATCATGCGACCACATCTTTTTTTCATCCAAACCACGCGAATTAGCCCAGTGTTTAGTTGCTGCAATATAACCAATGGGTGCATCCATCCAAACATAAAAATATTTACCTGGCGCATCAGGTATTTCAATACCAAAATATGGAGCATCTCTCGAAATATCCCAGTTTTTCAAGCCGTGATCAAACCATTCAGAGAGTTTTTTTTCCACCTCAGGCTGCAATGCACCACGCCCAACCCAGTCCTCGAGTAGATCTTGACATTTAGACAGAGCAAAGAAATAATGCTCAGAATCCTTATAAATAGGTGTGGTTTGTGTTAGTACACTTTTGGGATTGAGTAGTTGATCGGGGGTATATACAGCCCCACACTGCTCACAACTATCGCCATATTGGTCTTCACTGCCACATTTAGGACACGTACCCTTGACATAACGATCTGGCAAAAACATGTTTGCTTGATCGTCATATGCTTGTGTGACTCGTTTTCTTTCAATCAAGCCTGAATCTCTAAGTGTCTTGTATATTTCACAGCTCAACTGCTTATTCTCGTCACTGTGAGTCGTATGGTATAGATCATAGTCCACCAAAAAATCTTGAAAGTCACGATAATGCTCTTGTCGTATTGTTTCAATCCATTGTTCTGGCTGAATCCCAGACTTCTCTGCTGCTAGCATAATCGCTGAACCGTGTGCATCATCCCCACACAAAAAAAGACATTGACGTCCGATGAGTCTTTGAAAACGAACCCAAATATCAGCTTGTACGTGTTCCACCAAATGGCCTAGATGAATTGGGCCGTTGGCATAAGGTAGTGCTGTTGTAACCAATTTCTCCAATGAAAGATTCCTTTTTGCTTCTCAGACTCATAGTATAATTAATCCTAATACATAAATCTATAGACATCTGTTGAGAAAAAAGTTACAATAAAAGTAAAGGGAACAAATTAATGATAAAATCTAATAACAACAGTGATGCCCCAGATTCAGCACTATATCATGCGGTCAGAAAATACCTCAATGATGGCTCAGCCAGTACATTGGCTGATTTGACTGAAATTTACACAGCCAAACAACCATTGGATCATAATGTTACGACTAATATATTGAGCCAGTGTATTGACATTGGGTCAGAACGATCCAACCACATTGTGAAATTACTGATCGAACAAACAACACAAGAAAACCATTCGCTCCATTGGAATGACGTCAACATCCTAGCTCTGATCCAGCTCCTCCAACAACTAAACCCCATCAGCACAGATGTCACTTCAATCATCAAGCAGCACTGTCAAGTTAACCAGTCAGTTTGGATCATTCGCAGAATCATTCAAAACAGATACCTAGAACGACACAGCCATCTAGCAGACATCATTCGAAATTTGTTGTCTGATTTATTATGTATTGACAGTTTGTGGACTCCCTATGACCTGAGCCAGGTTTGGTACTTAGACACATTATCCAACTGGTATGAACAAGATGAAGTGTTTAGAGACAAATTACTCCTCTCATCCAATGCAATCTTTCAACCCGATGACTGGAATAACATACTGGCGTATCTATTGGCCAATGGCCTTCGCCCAAATACACTTCTGTTTGATTATCTCAAAGATAAGATAAACGACCAACTCTTTACCGCGACCAATTTAACATTATTCATGATCTCGGGATCAAAAGATTCAGCCACCCGACTGCTCGACTTAATACCAGACCATTTTAGTCAATTCGAAACCAACGTTACAAACAACTTACCGGAGCCAGAAACATTGATTGATTCAGTAAAAGAGTATATTAATGATGATACTGAAACAATTGATCACTTACCTCATCTACTAGAAGAAATTCTGTACAGTTATAACCGATACAAGAGCAATCAGTGTTACAGGCAGATGGTATCATTCATCGAGGCATTTAAGCCCATAGCCAATCGCCCCATCCTAACAGAGTTAAGCCTGATTTATTTAATCAATGCCATCTCCACCAGCCAATCACAACAGAGTGCCGAATCATCGATCGACACGACGCTGATTAATCTGATCATGCCAGAGGAAAACGAAAAAGCAGCTATACATAATGATTTTCACGACATTGTGTCTAATGCGAGACTCTGTATTGATCAGTACACACTAGAAGGCATTGTTTTAGACAAATCGGCAATTGTCGATGCTTTGAAGACCATCGACATGACGCTATTTACTAATAGAAACCGAAGACCGCAGCAAATGCGGTCTCCTTAACGCCCGAGTCATTCATTACCACGTTGCCCTGGCTTGCCCAACCTCATGTCGAGCAGATGAATCAATCAACTGATGCAAAACATCCTCAGGCATGATACACTATTTTGTAATTATGTTGAGAATCGCATGAAAATCGATTATTTTTCAAGAAAAGATTTAATCAACAACCCACCGAACTGCTGGGATTATATTGGTATTGTTGGCTTGTTCGCGTTATTTTTCAATTTTGCGTGGTTTGTGCACTCACTATTTGAATCAGTTAACTTCACAGAGCAAATGCAAACGATTGACATGAACCCAATGTTACTGCCCATTTACGCGTTTAAAAGTTTAACCCGAATGCTCATTGCCATGCTAATATCACTGACCCTGACATTTAGCATTGGCACATTTGCAGCCAAAAATAAAGTGGCTGAAAAGATCATTGTCCCACTCGTTGACATTCTACAATCAATACCTATATACGGATTCATCACTGCAGCCATACTCATGTTAATCACGTTATTTCCTGAGCGGCTACTCGCTTTAGAAATCGCTGTCATCTTCGGGATTTTTACATCTCAAGTATGGAATATCCTCTTAAGCTTTTATCAAAGTATCAAAACACTACCTAAACATTACAGTGACACAAGCGCTATTTTTCAACTATCACCATGGAAACGATTTTGGATTATTGAGGTGCCTCATGCACTACCAGGTCTAATTAGTAATATCATGGTGTCTATGTCAGCTGGCTGGTTTTATGTCGTCGTATCCGAGGCCATCACGGTCTCTCGAACAGAAATATTTGTTCCTGGACTGGGATCCTACATGAAATACGCCATTGATAATGGCGATATCTTCAGTCTACTACTGGCCACATCGGCATTATTCTTAACCATTTTAGTCTATGACCAAATTATTTTTCGTCCTCTCCAACTCTGGCAAGAAAAATTAACTCATACCGATAACGAATCAACCACTCGATCATCTTGGTTCATCAACTATCTTCACAAAACATTTTGGATCAAGCGGGGCTGGCCAACTCTCAAACGAGTAATACTCGACCTATTTCCGTCACACCAACCTCGACAGAACGACTACCGGAAGACTCGGTCTGTGCAATACGAGCGATGGGTCAAAGTACTGGGCTGGCTTTCAGAAATCGCCATCATGACCTCTATTACAGCAGCAACGATCTTGTGGGTGACACCATCACTTAATATCCATGAAGTCACGTTAACGCTCAAGTTAGGGCTTGTAACCAGCTGTCGTGTGTTTGCAATAGTGATTTTATCCTTGGTCATTTGGGTCCCGATCGGTATTTGGGTTGGTAACCGACCAAGACTATCAGAATTGTGTCAGCCCATCATACAATTTTTGGCCGCATACCCCCCGAATGGCGTCTACCCATTTGTGGCGGTGGTTATCTTACAAAATGACCTAAACGCAAATATCTGGCTATCACCGCTCATGATTTTAGGCGCACAATGGTATATTGCTTTCAATGTCATCGCGGGTGTTCAAGTATTACCCACTGATCTAAAGGCAGCAATCGCCTCTTTAAATTTATCCACTTTTTCCTACTACAAACGATTCGTCATACCAGGGATATTACCTTACATCACCACTGGAGCGATTGCTGCTGCTGGTGGCGCATGGAATGTGTGTGTGGTCACAGAGAGTATTAGCTGGTCTAATCAAGTCGTCTCTGCAGAGGGACTGGGGGCATACATTAAAACAGCAACCGCAAATGGTGATTATGAGAAAATTGCTCTGGGCATATGTGTGATGTGTTGTTATGTCCTATTTTATAATCGCATCATATGGCAACCACTCTATCAATGGATAGAAGATAAGTATAGTATGTAGGAATGTAAGATGACAGAGACCCCCCCGATTATCCTTGCCAATCAAGTCACTCGATCTTTTCGTCGATCGAATCAATCCGATCTACTGGTGCTTGATAAAGTAAATCTGACCATCAACCCTGGTGAAGTTGTCTGCTTACTTGGCAAGAGCGGCTCAGGAAAATCAACTTTATTGAGAATTGTATCCGGACTACTTCAGCCGTCATCTGGACAGTGCTACTGGTATGGCAAGCCTGTTGACGGACCGGTTAATGGCCTCAGTATGGTATTTCAAAACTTCGCCTTGCTACCCTGGCTGAATGTACTAGAAAACGTTGAATTAGGTGCAGAACGCCTCAAACTCAACTACCACGACAAACGAAAAAAAGCGTTAGAAGCCATTGACACCGTTGGACTGGATGGTTTCGAATCAGCATACCCAAAAGAGCTATCAGGAGGTATGAGCCAGCGCGTCGGTTTAGCTCGAGCCCTAGTTGCTGAGCCTGACCTATTGGTTATGGACGAACCTTTTTCTGCTCTAGACATTTTAACATCTGAAAATTTAAGAAATGACTTAATTGACCTATGGGTAGATAATAAAACCAAAATAAAAAGTATTCTCATTGTAACACACAACATGGAAGAAGCCGCCCAAATGGCCGATAGGATACTTATTTTTGGGAATAACCCTGGGCACATACACAGTGAAATTGTCGTCAACATCCCACATCCACGTGAACAAAAAGAGCAAGCCACTCAAAACCTCATCGATGAGATCTACCAGCAGATATCCGACAGTAGCACTCAATCAGAAAAAGGATTGCGGTTTAAATTTATTCCCAAGCACTACCGATTGCCTAGCGTTGAAATATCAGAAATAACGGGTATATTAGAAACACTAATCACACCTGACTTTTCCACCAAAGCAAACATATCTGAATTGGCCGATGCCATCCACTTAGAAATTGACAGCTTGTTTTCGATCATTGAATCACTTGAGATTCTTCGCTTAGCGTATGTTTTGGATAGCAACATTTTCATCACAGAGATTGGTAAAAAATTTGCTGGGGCAGACATTCAAGATCAAAAGAAAATATTCACCCAGCAACTGTTGGCACACATCACTTTAGCTCGACACATTCGACGTGTTTTAGACGAGAGAAAAAGCCAATCCGCTAGTTATGCCCGGTTTCATACTGAATTACAAGACCACCTAACGCCAACAGCTGCCGCTGAAGTACTCAAGGTTGTGATAGAATGGGGGCGCTATGCCGAGATATTTTCTTACAACGCCAACAGTGGCGAACTTAGTTTGGAAGACCACTACTAAATGGCTATGGGTGGACTTGAACCACCGACCTCAGCATTATGAGTGCCGCGCTCTAACCAGCTGAGCTACATAGCCAATGCAGA
>DLBP01000039.1:26127-28918 GCA_002480165.1 Proteobacteria bacterium UBA7821
TGGGTGGACTTGAACCACCGACTTCAGCATTATGAGTGCTGCGCTCTAACCAGCTGAGCTACATAGCCAAACAACTGTCAGATTTTATCCGTTTTTAACTTAAGATTCAAGGATTTTGTTCTAGAATTATCGAAGCAACCACACCCCTAGTCCAATTTTGTCTATAAAAATCCATTTTAGGGTTTATGTGATCGAACCCCAAAAACTGATACACACTCAATAAATAAATCGCTTTCGGACACTCTCTTTCAATCGTGAAACTGCCAGCTAAAAACGGCACGTCTGCCTCCTCAGTACCACTACATCTGGCTTGAACGTTGTGTACAAGCTCTTGTGGACTGTTGGCGTCAAAATAATTCATGACAAAGTAAAAATTATCAAGACCCGTCACTTGAAGCTCAGCCCGTGAATTAATTAAATTAAAAATGTGTCTAAAATTGGCATTGTACTCACCTCTTGATAGCATGTAATGTAAAAATATTCGTTCACATGCAGCGTATGAAAATGGAATGTATGCAGGATTATCGATATAATCAGCTGTGTATTGTTTCGGTAAGCATACATTGTAGGTTTGCTGCCAATAATTGCTGACACGTGATAGTACCAAGTTCAAGCCAAAGCCTAAAAAGCTTGTCGATGCGATATGATAGTTGTTACCTTTAACCTTGAACGTTGTGTAGGGCAAATTGTACTGTTCTGGATTGATACCCAAATTAGCAGATATTTGCATGGATGCCCCACCTAAGTCCATGACGATTTTAGTAGCCGAGCTATCCTCGCCAACCATCACATCATAATTGACGGCCAACCAAGCAAAGGTGCCCTCTTGTTCACCAGAAATCATACTAACCGTTTGTATGGATTGAAATGGTGTCCGCTTGATCATATAATCTTTAATCATTGAAAAATATGCGTTTCTTTTAGCCTCAGGGATCAACCGCATACCAGCAGTTGCGTGAAAATACACTTGCACATCCGCGGGATCGATCTGATGAACCAACATCGCATCGTTGGCTTTTTCAAACAGCTGATCCAATAAAGGCCATAGGCCTTCAGGATTATCAATCAATGATGAAATACCTGGCTTAACTCGGTAGTCATCAACCTGGCTTTGGTCGAGTATCAAACGGTTAATGGCCGGCAACTGACCATTGACCTCAGCTGGAATCACTTCAAACAAGCTCAAACGCGTTCCTGAACTACCTGCATCAAACACCATATAATAGTTAGGATCTGATAATGCGTTCGTAAACGCCGAAAGTAACGTAATCGCAATAATATAAATTATTTTCATAACATTCACCATAGTTTTAGATTATAAGTGATATATAGTACATATCAAAGTGTTCTTCAATAATTTATTGCAATTTAACTGTATTAGCTGATAATATTTATCATAACGAACAGGATATAACGAGTTATCATTTTTATGAAAAGTTGGCTTGCATGGCATATAATATTCATGGTGACATGGTTTAGTGGTATTTTTTACCTACCAAGGCTATTTGTATACCACACAGAAGTGTCTGCGGATGACACTGCTGGACAAGAGCGCTTCAAAACCATGGAACGCAAGTTGTTCTGGGTGATCACAACACCAGGTGGCGCATTAACAACGCTAACTGGTATCCGACTCATTCACTATAACTATGCTTACTACATGAGCTCACCATGGATGCATGCAAAATTATCACTCGTCGCGCTACTCTGGGTCTATCACTGTGTTTGTGGTTACTATATGCTCCAGTTTAAAGCTGACAAGAATCAACACAGCAAGCTATTTTATATTGTTTTTAATGAAATACCGACCGTTATCCTCATAAGCGTGGTATTACTTGTTTTCTTGAAGCCTGCTTAGGTATTGATCAACACGGCGAACTCGGCATTCCAATAATGCATCACCATAAGCCTTACCTACCAGCTCTGAGCGTGGGTCAATTTCATCTCTTGTAATATCTATTGTGACATCGTAAATCTGCTTGACTGTCATAAAACCTGGTGTGGTTATCTCAATGACCTTTAATACAATTACAATCGATTCTAATCGATTGGGTCGACGAAAAGCATCTATCGTTTGAAAAAAAGTCACCCACTGCCTTGCTGACCAATCATACAAATTATGCCATTGGCTACTGTATCTATTAAGCAGGCGTGCCAATGCCAACTGCTCACTGGTTATCGGGTAATGCTTAGAGAAGAGATCGATATTCTGATAGCTGATCAGAATAATTTTCTGTGATACAGACAATTCTTGCTGTGTTGCGGTTACCAAAATAGACAAGATATTCTCGTGATCGAACCATGGCCACAAGTACTCATTAGCACCCAAATCGTCTAAAACATTAAAAAATCGGCCCGATGATTTTTCATTTAATGCTTTTTTCAGTTCGGCCAAAACACGCTCAGGCGTAAGATTGGCTAACTCGCCAGCCTTAACCATTTCAATGGCCATTTGCCATGTTTCTGGTGATATCGAAAAGCCATCAAATCGAGCAGCAAATCTAGCCAGGCGCAATAACCTTAGTGGGTCTTCACGAAACGCATCTGAAACATGACGAAGTACTTGATTTCGACAATCATCTTGACCGCCGTATGGATCAATCAAGTGACCATTATCAGGATCTTTTGCAATTGAATTAATGGTTAGATCCCGTCTTTTTAAATCATCCTCTAGCGTCACCGATGGAGAGAAATCGCAAACAAACCCTGTATAACCCGGTCCTGTTTTTTTATCATATCGGGCTAAAGCATACTCTTCTTTTGTGTCGGGATGAAGAAATACTGGAAAATC
>DLBP01000039.1:29218-29340 GCA_002480165.1 Proteobacteria bacterium UBA7821
GGGATGAAGAAATACTGGAAAATCCTTACCAACACGCTGATAGCCGTGCTCCAACATAAAGTCTTGGGTAGCACCAACAACAACCCAATCCCTTTCCACCACTTCATAGCCTAACAATTCAT
>DLBP01000039.1:29666-30071 GCA_002480165.1 Proteobacteria bacterium UBA7821
TCTAACTGCACCACCAACTAGGTAGACTTTCATACAAACAGCCTCATTTAAAAATCGTTACTCTAGTGATACTATCATTGATTGGAAAGATAAGAAAAGGACGCTTTGATATTTTATATAAAAAAGTCTGCGGCCACCTAGGTCACCGCAGACATGCTATCACAATGATTGATTACTCAAACAAACCTGCTCTAATGACTTCTTGCGAATCTGTCATGGCGTAGTTTTTGACCAAGTGATTGTCATCAAATAAAATAACGAGCTTTTTCCTGGCGACGTCTTTAACCGATGACAGCACATTAAGATAAGGGATAAAGTTCTGTGCTCTCGGGCTAACACGGCTGTAATCATAGGTCCAAATGACCAAACCATCACCAGTCAAGGAGATGTCCGATGGGTCGCCTA
>DLBP01000030.1 GCA_002480165.1 Proteobacteria bacterium UBA7821
AGAACGCATCAATTGCGCGTTCATTGTCGTCATGTGGATTTGCCAATCATTGGTGATGAGACTTATGGTGATCACCGTAAAAACCGAGAATTTAATCGATTGCTTGCGAAAAAGCCTATGTTGTTGCATGCTGTTTCAATTGAGTTTCAGCACCGGTCTAAGTCACGTTCGGTCAAGGTGACAGCGCCGTTGCCTGGTGACTTTCAGCGAGTGCTTGATGCGAATTCCAACTTGACTTGACTTTTGTCATCTGGTAAGATTAGGGGTCTTTAAATTTATCAGAGGTACGCATGGCTGTTCAAAAAAGTAAAGTGTCCCGTTCAAAACGTGGCATGAGAAACGCTGAAAACACTCCTTACCAACCCGTTACCCGTGTCGATGAAACGACCGGTGTGACCCACACAAGCCACCACATGGCCGGTGACTACTACCGTGGCAAACGGGTCTACAAAAACTTCCATGACATTGAACAGTCGTTGGCCGCAGAGCCAAGTTCACTCGGTGACGAAAGCGCTGTAGAATAGCATGCAGAAACAGGTTGCCATTGCTGTTGACATGATGAGTGGTGACAGTGGGGCCGATACCAGCTGTCGGGCTGTCTCTGACGCAATTTCTCGTGGCGATGCGTGTCAGTTCATACTTGTGGGCCGTAGAACAGAGATCGTACAACACCTGAAGAAGTACCCATGCCGTCTAGACCACGTCAAAATCGTTGATTGCGATGACGTCGTCCGCATGACTGATAATCCACTGCTAGCACTCAGAAAGGGTCGCCGTACATCCATGTGGATTGCGTTAGACTTGGTTAAGCAGGGTGTTGCACACGCCTGCGTTAGCGCCGGTAACACCGGCGTGCTCATGGCCATGTCTCGATATCTTTTGAAAATGAAAGACGGGATTCAGAAGCCGGCAATCTGTACCTACCTACCCATCGAAGACGATAAAGAGGTCTTGGCACTTGATCTGGGCGCTAACGTCGACTGTCAACCCAATCACTTGCTTGAATTTGCCAAGATGGGCTCAGATCTACATGTCAAGGAATCACCCACAGTTGGCCTGCTTGCCAATGGCACAGAAAGTATTAAAGGCAATCAGCTAGTCAAGTCTGCACACGATCTGCTGGCCAGCACCGCGAGCCTTAACTACATTGGCTATGTCGAAGGAGACCAATTGTTTAAAGGGGTTGCTGATGTGATCGTCTGTGATGGTTTTGTTGGTAATCTGGTGCTAAAATCCTGTGAGGGTCTGACAAGAATGCTGACCAATGAGATCGCGAACGTCAGTAGGAACAGTTGGTACGGTGTCATGGTTAAATCGTTACTAAAAAAGGCTTTAAGTCGTTTTGATCCACAAAATCGGGGCGCGGCTATACTCCTGGGTTTGAAAGCCAGCGTCATTAAAGTTCATGGAGCAGCTTGTCATCGCGTGTTTCTAAATGGTATCAGTGAAGCGTTAAAAAATGCCAGACATCACGGTGATCAACACGTCACGACGCCCGACAGTTGTTATGCAGAATAAAACAACCATCCGAATAGCTGCCAATGCATCTCACCTGCCATCCAAACTCCTAACCAATGATGATTTAGCAACATTAGTCGACACGAACGATGAGTGGATCGTTTCTAGAACTGGAATTAAACAACGATTCATAGTCGATGATCACGAGTCGACAGAGTCCTTGGCGCTTGCATCGGTCAAAAAGCTCATGTCTCAAAACGAACAACTGGCAGGAAAAGTGCCTGATTTGATTGTTACAGCAACCTCAACCCCCACGCGTTTTTTACCGAGTATTTCCAGTTTCATCGCCTCAGAGTGTTTCATGGGTGACATCATGGCATTTGATTTGAATGCGGCATGCTCGGGTTTTTGTTACGCAATCCACGTTGCACACAGCCTCATGATATCAGCAAACTTAGACAACGCCCTAGTTATTGGTACTGATACGATGTCAAGAGTGGTTGATTGGCGTGACCGAAACACGTGCATTCTATTTGGCGATGGCGCTGGATGTCTTTGGTTACAAAAAGATACGAAACCAGGTATCGTATCATGCTATTCTTCAGGCAATGCCAGCAATTACAACAGCCTTCACGCCACTGGCGGCTATCAGGCGCCTAATCAGCACCATTTAACCATGCAGGGCAGCGATGTGTTTAAAGTGGCTGTCAAACAATTTGTTCAGATGACACTAGACACACTCAAGCAAGCCGGCAAAACCGTCGCAGAGCTAGATTGGCTCATAACGCATCAAGCCAACTACCGGATTATCCAAGCGGTCTCGCGACAGTTGGGTATCGATATGAATAAAGTTGTCGTAACCGTTGATCAGCACGCCAATACATCAGCGGCATCTCTCCCGCTTGCGATTGCATCGGCAGTCGAGAAAGAGGAATTACAAGTAGGCGATTTGGTTCTACTGTTGGCTTTTGGGGCTGGATACACGTGGTCATCTGTTTTAATGTATTATTAAGGAGACTTTTATGAAGCAAGGCATAGCGATTGTAACCGGTGCCAGTCGAGGCATTGGTAAAGAAATACTGACGAGCTTGGTACAGTCTGGCCATAAGGTCATTGGTACCGCAACAACGACAAACGGCGCGGCAGCCATTTCAGAAATGATTGGTAGAGAAAAATCGGGTTATGTTTTAGATTTATCCGACCGCGAATCGATTGTTCGTTTGGTTCAATCAATCAAACAAGATCATTCAGAACCCATCAGCTATTTAGTCAATAATGCGGGCATAACACAGGACAATTTAATGCTTCGAATGAAACCAGACCAATGGATGAATGTGCTTAATGTGAATTTAACCGGTACGTTTCACCTAACGCAGTTGTTGTTGAAAGACATGCTGAAAGCAAGGTGGGGGCGAATTGTTAACATCTCTTCGATAGTCGGTAGTATTGGAAATCCTGGACAAGTCAACTACGCTGCTTCAAAAGCTGGTCTCGAAGCCATGACGCGCTGCTTGGCTGCCGAGGTGGCTGCTAGGCAGATTACGGTCAACGCTGTTTTACCTGGTTACATTCAATCTGACATGAGTGAGCAAATATCCGAGGGTCACAAAGAAAAAGTATTGGAACACATAGCCATGAAGCGTTTTGGATCACCAGCAGATGTTGCTCATGCAGTCGAGTTTTTATTGTCTGATGGTGCGGCATACATGACTGGACAGCGGATCGTTGTTGATGGTGGTATGTATATGTTATAACTTGTTGATTTGTATTTTAGATATGACATAATACAAGCAGCATATCGAGAAAACCTGATGGAGGTAATGAAAAATGTCTGAGACCGTATATGAGCGAGTGAAAAAAGTAGTGGTAGAACATCTGGGTGTTGATCCAGACCAAGTGAGTGAGAGCTCATCATTCATGGGTGATCTGGGTGCTGATTCGCTCGATCAGGTTGAATTACTGCTTGCATTTGAAGAGGAGTTTGACTGTGTCATTCCGGAAGATGAAGCAGAATCAATTGCCTCGGTTGGCGAAGCGGTTCAAGCAATCAATGAATTGTTAGACAAAGCCAGCTAATGCAACGAAAAAGAGTGGTGGTAACCGGGTTAGGCTTGGTGTCTCCTTATGGAATTGAGCTTGAAAAGGCATGGGAACAGGTTCAGAATGGCCAGAGTTCGGTCACTAAAATTACTCGATTTGATGTGTCTCAATACCGAAGCCAGATAGCTGCCCAAGTTGTTGACTATCACCCTGAAGCGTTTTTCAAGCCCAATGAAATTCGACGCATCGACCAGTTCATTGCTTTTGGTGTGTCGGCCGCGCGGCTTGCGCATGAAAATGCGGGTCTAAGTAGTGGTGTTATTGATAAAGATCGTGTGGGCGTCTGTATTGGGTCTGGGATTGGTGGATTAGAGACTATTGAAAAAACAGCCATTAAACACAATCACAATGCTGGTAAGATTTCGCCATTTTTTATCCCTGCGAGTATCACGAACATGATCTCCGGTCATGTATCAATCGAATATGGTTTCAGAGGTCCAAATTTTTCAGTCACGACCGCTTGTGCCACTGGCAGTCACAGCATTGGCCTGTCTTACCGGACGATTTGCTATGGTGATGCAGATGTGATGCTAGCTGGTGGTTCGGAAAGCCCTTGTACACCGATTGGTCTTGGGGGATTTTCTGCAATGAGGGCATTGTCGGCACAAAATGACAAGCCAAAACAGGCTTCTCGTCCCTTTGACCGAGATCGAGATGGGTTTGTTATTGCGGAAGGTGCTGCGGTGTTGGTACTGGAATCGCTAGACCACGCTACAAAGCGTGGCGCTAACATCATCGCTGAAGTGACTGGTTTTGGCATGAGTGGTGATGCTTTTCATATCACTCAGCCACATGCCAATGGCTTGGGCGCAAGGAACGCGATCGAGCACGCATTACACGATGCCTCACTACAGCCAGCAGACGTCAATTACATCAATGCCCATGGAACCTCGACACCAACCGGTGATGAGATTGAGCCACAGGTGATTAAGCAAGTGTTTGGTGCGAGTCCCACCCTTGCCATGAGTTCAACTAAATCCATGCACGGTCATCTGCTGGGTGCTGCTGGCTCGCTGGAGTCTATCTGGTCGTGTTTAGCCATTCGAGATCAGGTGGCGCCGCCAACCATTAATCTTGATAATCCCATTGAATCCTGCAATGGAATCAATATGGTTCCCAATGAGGCACAACCCATGAAGATTAACTACGCGATCAATAACTCGTTTGGATTTGGTGGCACCAATACCTCACTGGTCTTTGCAAAATATGACTAAATGCATAACGGGTCTTAATCGCATCATTAGTCAGTACGATGTGCTCTTTTCAGATATATGGGGAGTTCTGTGGGACGGACAAACTTTATTTTCTCACGTAACAGAGACGCTGGCAGAGCTACAGCGGCATTCTAAACAAACCATACTGATTACCAATGCGGCTAAAAGTCCACAATGGATTGAAAATAATCTAGCAGCTGCTGGTTTAGATAGGCATCGATACCATGCGATCGTCAGTTCTGGATCTGTCTGTTTTCAGCATTTGGCTAATGAGCAAACTTGCAAACGTGTTTATCTGATTGGGAGAGCTGTTGATCGATCTTATTTGAGTCAATTAAATTGTCGCTTTGTGGATGACATTGACCAGGCTGACTGTATCATACTGATGTCGCTTGATAGTGATCACATTGGCATCGATTATTACGATGCTTTACTGGCATCGGCCTCCAAGCGTCAATTGCCACTTTATTGCGCTAATCCAGACTATCGTTTTGTTGACCGTTCAGGCCAATCAATGATCCGAGCCGGTACCATCGCTGAGCGTTACACAACTCAATATGACGGCTTGTCAAAATACTTTGGAAAGCCACATCGCGATATTTATGAACACTGTCTCGCTTTAGTGCCAGACGTTGATAAGAAAAAGATACTAGCCGTTGGTGATAGCATTTTGCATGATATTCAAGGTGCGAAGGCACAAGGCATCGATTCTTTACTGATTCGCTCTGGTGTCTCTCAAGACATTTCCGTTGAGGAATGTCTTGAGCGGTCAGGAGCTGATTATTTAGCCGAGTCGTTCATCTGGTAATCATGAGTTATAGGATATCATCCGTGATATCTGACATAACTTTTGTCATATCCGTTGTCTGAGAAACTGCTTTTAGAACCAGCGACCCTCGGTAGATGTACACGATACTGGCGGCGATCAAATTAATACTAAGTAGCATGATTGCTAAAGGAACAATGGTTGTATCGTATAGCATCACTGCCAGCTCACCAAGAATATAACACAAACCAAACTTATAGCAGCTAATCATGGCAAAAGCAGATCCCGCCACGTGACTAAATGGCGACATCGTGCCACCAATACCAGCGCTAACCATCAGTGCAGAACCAAAGATGACCAGTAGGACTGATAGGTGCATCAATACCAGCTGGTATGTGCCTGCTAGCAAAGTGCTGGCTATCATTAACACACAGCCAATACCATGGATGGAAAGTCCGAGTATTAACGTATTGGTGATGCCTTTTTGTTTAACTAGCCTGCCACAAAAATAACTGGAGAAAAAAAACGTTAATCCACACGAGCCAAACAAAATGCTGTAGAGGCCCTCAGACAAACCAAATGTTTGTTGGTAAAGATAAGGCGATATGGAATAGTAGGCAAAAAAGCTACTAATACCCAAAGCGGCTGGTAGTGTGAATACCTGATAGTTGATGTGACTAAAAATAATGCGGTATTCATTCAAAACATTTCTTTTCTTAGAAGGTTTTTCTGCTGGGGTCGTTTCATGAAAAAAGGCATAGCTACTGCTCATGCTAAACAGTGCATACAGCAGTAAGGCAAAAAATATCCATTGCCAGCCAAAATACACACCAATAACCGTTCCAATGGAGGGTGCAATTATTGCTGATGTCGAGTTGGCAACGTTCAAATAGCTAAACATTTCTGTCGAGGTGTCTGGGTCATCGTATAGATCCCTGATGGTTGCAAAACATGACAGATAGGCGCCACATGACCCCACTGCTTGTAGAATTTTCCCACTCAGGAAAACATCAAACGATGTTGCGTAAAAGCATGTGGTATTTGCAATGATTGATAGTATGAGTGAAAAGAAAAGGATTTTTCGTCGACCATAGTGGTCTGATAGGGGCCCAAAAATCAGTTGTGCGACACCGCATGTGAGCATAAAGAGACTGTTAGTCAGTTGCATTTTTTGAATGCTAACCCCAAATTCTTCCTGAATCGTTGGAACAAGCGGTATGTATAGGTCAAGCGAGAATGAGTAGGCGGATACTAATGGTATCATCAAGACGATGGTCATCGTTTTACTGAGTATCCATGATGGCATGCTGTTCATTTGGGCAATCCGGTTAATAACACTATTAATAATAATAGAATGTTGGCTTCAATCAAGCAAAACATGCGATGAATTGTCCACTCTAATATTGACGATCGTGTGATAATTCAGTACCATATCAGCCATGCCGAGGTGGTGAAATTGGTAGACACGCAAGCTTCAGGTGCTTGTGAGGTTTTCCTCGTGGAGGTTCGAGTCCTCTTCTCGGCAGCGTTGGCCTTTGGATGCTTTAAATCCAAGCAGCAGGCCAAGTGCAAGCATCGGGCCACAAAGGATTTGGCCATAACTCAGGTTGATGTGAAAGAGCAGTCCAATAAACGCATCGGGTTCTCTGAAGTATTCAGAAAATATTCGAAAAACGCTGTAGCCGATTAAAAAAGTTGCACTGTTGACGCCTTGCTTGGTGTCTTTTCTAGACACCCAGTGGCAGATGATACCAAGCATTAAGCCTTCCAAAAGCATTTCGTATAGCTGAGACGGGTGTCTTGCGACTGGCCCGGCATTGGGAAACAAGACGGCCCATGGTAGATCACTGGGTCTGCCCCATAATTCTGCATTAATAAAATTGCCAAGCCTACCCAGCATGAGGCCCCATGGCACAGCGGGCGCAAGCCAGTCAGTGACTGTGAGAAAGTCGATGTCGTGCTGTCTGGCGAATAGGTAAATGCCTAGAATAGAACCGATTAGACCGCCATGAAAAGACATGCCGTGTCGAGAAAAGAGTGTGTTAAGTAGGAGTTCGGGTTGGAATAATCCGGTATACAACAGGGCATATCCCAGTTTACCGCCGATGACCGCACCGAGTATCACGCGGTAGATAAGCCGGTCGAACAATGATTCATCAAGCCATGGTGTTTTTGGGATTTTCCTTTGGCAGTATAGACAGCTCAACAGTACCCCAAGTGCAAACAAAACACCGTACCAGGCAATTTGAATTTGAATCACTTGCTGGAACAAGGTGATATCGGTTTGTATGATGTAGGGGCTTGAAATTGGAAAATGAATCATATCAATAGCTGTATTTCACGATGCTGTTAATCATGATAAAACACAATAAGCCGATGATCATAAACAGTATCTGCCTATTATGCTCAGAGGTATCGGGTTCACAGGCGGCGCCATGGCACTCGACGTGAAGGCTGCTTTCAATTAAATAGCCAGTTGTGATAATTAGGGCAACTAATGCATAATCATTTATGATCGCTAGGTTTTGGTTGAGGTGATAGAGGGCATGGCCTAAATAAATGGCAACGATACTGACAGACATAAACACTGTCAACAGCCAAAACCGTGTTTTTGGCGCGTACTCATGTTCATTTAACCTGATGTTGATGCAGCAGGTCTCTGACCACTTGTGAACCACGATTGCAATCAACCACGCAAACCCTGCTGGTTCGTTAATGTAGTAGCCAAGTAGCATACACTCAATCAAGTTATGGATAGATAAAGAACCATACAGCAAACTGGTGACGGATAACTTTCGGGTTTCTTCATCAGGAGATGACGACAGTAGTTTAGTGCATAGCATCGAGAGGCCGAGTAAACCAAGTAGTAGTGGAGAATCACTGGCTCGCTCTGCAACCTCTGGCATGAAAAATAGTAACGCCATACCGAGTAGCATGCCATTTGTGAAAGCATGAATGAGTTGATGTTTGATCTCTGATAAGTTAATCTGACTGATAAACTCAGGCAACGCAGCGCCAACAGCAGATGAAAAAGTGATCAAGCCAATCGAAGTCAGTAACATGTATTTCCAATATAAAAATCTAGAACATGATAACACAAATAGAGACATTTGTGAAGAGCGGGCTTGTAAATAGCTACATTTAATCTATAATAGTATCTATCTATTGCTAGGAGAGTCTATGTCAGAAGGTGGAATGTCAGGTGTGGTGGTTGCAGACAGTCAGATATGTAAGATAGTTGAAGCTGGAGATGGCCTGTATTACCGAGGTTACTCAATTACTGATTTAGCAGCCCACTGTGATTTCGAAGAAGTGGTCTATCTATTACTCTACGGCACACTGCCAAAACTCGATGAGTTTATTGCTTTTCAAGAGGAACTCAAAAATCTAAGGGGTATCCCAAAGGAATTAAAAACGCTTCTGGCGATGATTCCAGCAGACAGCAACATGATGGACGTGTTGAGAACTGCCTACTCGTTTATGGGGTCGATCTATCCAGAAGGTCAGTATTCTCAAGAGTGGATCTGCAAAAAACTAATCGCATGTTGTCCAACCATCCTATGCACCTGGTACCATTACCACACATCTGAGTGCCATGTGCCAAGCGAATCTGATGACATAACATTAGCCGAGTATTTTTTCAAACTCTTTAAACTGGCTGATACTTACACCGAATCACAAGTGCGCATGCTGAATCTCTCCTTGATTCTGTACGCTGAACACGAATTTAATGCATCAACATTCACCGCGCGTGTCGCTTCATCAACTAACACTGACATTTACTCGGCTATTTGTGCAGCCATTGGCGCGTTACGGGGTAATCTACATGGCGGTGCCAATGAGGCGGCGATAGAGTTCCTGTTGTCATTTAATGACGTTAATCAGGTTGAGTCAACCATCATCAATATGATCCAAAATAAAGAAAAGATTATGGGATTTGGTCATCGCATATACCGCGCTGCAGACCCTCGCTCGGCTTTAATTCAAGAGTCGATGATGCCGATGATCAACACCGCCGACTTAGAGCGACTCTATCAGATTGCACTGAAGGTTGATGGCATGATGAAGACTCAAAAAAAATTGTGTACCAATGTTGACTACTACACGGGCTTAGCCTATTACGCAGCTGGCATACCACTGAACTTTTATACGCCGCTATTTGTAATGGGGCGCTTGGCAGGCTGGTCAGCGCATATTTTTGAACAACGGGATTCTAAAAAGATTATTCGCCCAAATGCCAACTACAGTGGTTCAGCACCCAGACAATTTGTTGCAATGACCGACAGAGACTAAGCTTCGTCTTTGAGCTGTTGTATCGCCAGTAACGTTCTCTTGCTCCATGCTGAACTAACCGACTGTCGTCTCGCCAGCGTCATGGAGATGAGCGTTGACGCTAACAATAGCAGATAGTCGACAAAAGGAGGCAGTGCTGATTGACCGCCATCAAAGTCACCCAGATAACTAATAACCGTTATGCCTAGAAAATGGGGTACCAGCCAGATGATGTGCTTCATATCGGGTACGCCTGTTTTGTTCAATTGATAATGTAACAACGAAAAGAATGAAAAACCGAAGACAATCGATAGCATCAGATAACGGATGGTGTGCCAGCCAGTCCAGTAGGTAATTAAGTTACAAACAAACAGCGTTAGGGTGCAGAAAATAAGCGGTGAATAGAGTCTAAATGGTCGGTTTAAATCAGGTAGGTTGTCTCGTAGCACGATCAGTGATATTGGACCCACTGCATAGGCCATCACAACCGCTGTTGCTTGGAATTTAACCAATTCATACCATGAGGGGAGTGGATAAAATAAAAGCATGCCAACCACTAGATTAAAGAATAAGGCTGGCACTGGAACGCCTGCGCCAGTGAGGCGAGCTAATTGCTGAGGAAACACACCACTTTGTGCCATCGCATAGCTGACTCGTGATGACGTCGTTGTGTAGATTAAACCAGCACCAAAAGGGTTGATGCAAGCATCAGCTGATATCAAAGAACTGATCCACACTAGCCCTAGCATGAGCGCTAAGTCAGACCAAGGTGCCTCTGGCATAATCTGGATATGAGACCAATCATTATTAATGTGAACGGGATTAATTGAGCAGATGAATGTGACTTGAATTAAGATGTAAAATACACAACAAAATATAACCGCGCCAATGACAGCAATCGGGATGGCCCTTTGTGGATTCTTGACTTCAGAGGCCAAAGAAGTTGCTTCACGGAAGCCAAGATAAGAAAACACAACGGTGCTTGAGATGGCCTCGAATACACCGTGCCAGCCTCTCGGCATAAATACTGTTTTCGAGATGTTCTCAATGTGCATGCTTTGACTGAAGAGAGCCACACAAATGAGTGAAGGAATCAGCACTTTCCAAATAGCAAAAACATTGTTGTATTTAACCAACAGTCTAATGCCAGCTTTGTTAATCAACACCATGAGCAGGAGTAAGATAAAGGCAATGAATAGGCCAACTGCTGAGAGCAAAATGTCACCATTTTCTGCTGGATGTGTCAACACGGGGTAATGGGGGCTGATGTACCTTAAAATGGTGTGAACCTCGGTCGGTGCAACAGCAACTTCGGATATCCAAGCTAGCCAACTCATGATAAAACTAAACGACTTACCGTGCGATAGTAAGCTATAACGAGCAATCCCTCCTGAAAATGGTAGCGCTGTGCTCAGCTCCGAAAAACAAAAGGCGATGGTTATGATCATTAATGCACCGATCAGCCAAGCGACGATCGCAGAGGGGCCGGCGATTAGGAGGGTTTGGTAAGACCCCAGCAGCCAGCCAGAACCGATCATGCAGCTTAAAGAAGTGAACAATAAGCTTGGTATATTAATTTCTTTGCGGTATCTCATGGTAACTCTATACTAATTGTGTAGTCCACGACTTGAATCAGGATTCTGATTCGTCGGGTGGTTTTTTTTGTCGGCTCTCTGCTGGTAATTCACGCCCATGACTGTGGCCACCAGTATGGCTGCTGATAGGGCTCTGTTCTGTTGAGCAAAGCTAAACGTGGGCCTTGCGACGTGCGTGAGTGCATGACCTAGCAATGAAAGTGATATGTGGTAACAAGAATGGATTCCCATCAGTAACGCTGGGTGGATAACACCGATCGATAGCGCGACAGAAATACCAAACAAGGGTATCCGAAGCCATCGTCGTTGCTGGGTGATCGCTAGAATCCACAGTGTGGCTGACAGCAATGTTGACGCACTCAGCAAGGCTGATAAGAAAACAGGAACTCTTGTAATAATCTGTATGTGTGCAGGTGACATCATGTGTATAGCTTCTTTGTATAGATAACTAGCTATAATTTAGGCTGTTTAACAACCGATGTCAATCATAAACGTAACAATACAAGCAGATAAGGGGTTTTTATCACTCGACATGTGGTCCGGCAGTGTTATAATTGCTTTATGTTGGTTGATTTTTTACTTGGTAATGCACGCAGGCGGTTGTCATCTGGCCAAAGGCTGATCATCACCGGGCCAAATGGTTGCGGTAAGACAACATGGCTGAAACACTTGTCTTGTGGTCATAGCGACTTGTCCATTCAGTTAGATGGTCGACAGATTCAACAATGGGATTCTCTGTGGCTTCAGCAACAGGCGACCTTATGGCATGAGTATGGCCTGTATGATAATCTGACCGTTCAAGATAACATCGCACTGATGGGTTGTTGTCCAGCTGACACAGGTCATTTGGCACAGTGGCCTCATGCCTCACAATACGTCAGGCATCTCTCTGCCGGACAAAAGCAACGTGTGTGTTTGCAGCGCGTGCTAACAGCCAATCGCCCACTCTGGTTACTCGATGAGCCAGACGCTCATTTAGATGAGCAAACGGTCGCATGGTGGCAGCAGGAAATGAAGCTGCATCAGTCGAGTGGCGGAGTGATTATCCTGTCAACGCATCGGCAGCATGGGGCCAATGCGGTTGATTCATCATCCATGGTGGTATCATTGTGATCAGTTTATATCGTCACATACAGACTTACACTGCCGATTATAATGAGATTTCATTATACTATTTATCTTATTTGATGATTGTTATCTTGTGTCATGCATGCCTACCAGATGTGAGTATTCAGAGCTCTTTTGCGGTCAATTTATTCATTATGATTCTGGTTGTGTCACTGAATACGCAGAAGATTTTCCACGAACCAAAACGATTGGGACTGTTAAATCAATGGTTGATTTACCACGACCTCGATGAGGTATTTATCAGTATACGGATTCTGTCATTCTGGTTGACTTATCTATTTCCACTGTGTTGTGTGCTGGGATTGTACAGTCTCACCATTGGGTTTGATGTCACGCAAACCATGACCCTCAATGGGTGTATGATTTTATTCTCACTGGCAATCTGTTTTAAAATGTCTCTGTTGTCGGCATTATTGACGTTTACAAACAATAGCCCAGCACTGGTCATTATCTTATGCTTTCCCTTTTGTGTGCCTTTGTTATTACTCACGCTATCGTTGGTTAAATTATTGTCTGCGAACATGCCAGCTACTCAATGTCTGATGATGCTTGTTGCATTGGTTGTATTGTTAGCCTCATCACTACCTATGTTGATTCGGACCATTCTGTCTGTCGGGTGGTGTGCTGATTATTGAGTTTTCGTCAGCGCTTTTGCAATAATAATTCGTCTAATCTCATTGGTTCCAGCACCAATTTCATACAGTTTTGCATCCCTCAAATAACGTTCTGCTGGATACTCAGTCGAATAGCCATTACCACCAAGAACTTGAATAGCTTCTAGCGCTGCTTGGGTTGCATGCTCAGAGGTCAGCAATATGGTACTCGCAGCCATGGCTTGTGTTAACTGGCCCGTCTGTGCCTGGTCACAAGCATGAAGTAAGTAACTCAAGCCAGCGTGAAATCGTGTGTAAATATCGGCAATTTTACTTTGAATGAGCTGATACTTCGCGATTGGTCGGCCAAACTGCTGGCGAGTCATACTGTAGTGTTGAATCAGATCCAGACAAGCAGATTGGATGCCTAGCGGGCCAGCTGCAAGTAGTAAACGTTCATAGTCAAGGCCAAGCAGCAAGTGATCAGCCCCATCACCTAACTCACCAACACGGTTCACATCTGGAACAAAGCAACGATTAAAGACCAGTGACCCTGTTGGTGATAAAGTCATGCCCATTTTCGAAATGGGTTTTCCCTGTATTAGCCCAGGCGTGGGTGCCTCTATAATGAAGGTCGTGAGACCGTTTCGGCAAGACGAAGTGCGAGCGTAGACAATGATAATGTCTGCGATTGGGCCGTTTGTAATCCACATTTTCTCGCCTGTTAACAGGTAGCCACCTGACACTTTTTCGGCCATTAGTCGCATTGATTTAGCATCTGATCCGCTGTTAGGTTCACTGATTGCTAAGGCGCCAATGTGTTCGCCAGTGATTAATTTTGGCAGCCATCGGGCTTTTTGAGACGGGGTGCAAATTCTCGCTATCTGTGTCATACATAAGTTACTGTGTGCGGCATAACTCAGTCCTATTGATGCTGAATAGTAACTGATTAAGAGCATGGCAATCGCGTGGTCTTTCTCAGTCAAACCCAGGCCGCCGTCATCAGAGGACAGTGTGATGGCATGCAAACCCATTTGACCCATGGCCTGCCAAAGCCGCTTGAAACTCACCGGGTCTAGAGTTGTTTGGCTATCGATCAGCATTAGTTCCGAAACACAAAACTGTTTGATCGTTTCGGCTAAGAGCTTACTGTCATCGTTTAATTGAGTAAAGAAATCCATAGCGAATATGCTAACACAGGCATTGAAATGAGGCAAATGCTGCTTGACCCAACTGGCACTGGTTGTTATGCCTGCTTGTTTGAGATACACTAGAGTTCTACGCGGTTATCATGAGCTAATAAAGGTGAGGCATGTATCGACTTTTCTATCTTGTTGTCTTGTTAGTGCCTGTGATCGAAGCAGGGGAGGTGATTGATGCAATCCATGAGCGTGCTTATCTCCGTTGCGGGGTATCAACAGGCTTTACAGGATTTTCATCCATTGATGAGCATGGGCAGTGGATTGGCTTTGATGTGGACTTTTGCAGAGCGTTGTCAGCAGCCCTATTCAATGACCCATCCCGTGTGGAGTTTGTCCCGCTGACCAACAAAGATCGGTTCTTGAGTTTAAATAAAGGCCACATAGACGTGCTGTCTAGGGTAACCAGCTGGAATTTTAAGCGGGATACTTCTCTGGGAGTTGTTTTTTCTGCGATCAGCTTCTACGATGGTCAGTCGGTGATGGTCGATGCTGCGAGTAACATTCAGACACTTGCAGATCTGGATCAAAAATCGGTCTGTCTCATCACGGGTTCGACAACAGAAAGAAACCTATTTGAACGGGTTGATCAAATGGGGCTTTCGATTGAGCCGGTTATTTTCACCACGGCATCTGCGATGATGAGGGCGTATCAGCTAAACCGATGCGATGCGATTACAACCGATCGCGTATCGCTAGAGATCATTCAGCAAGAAATCACCACACCAGATCGTCAACATCGAGTACTAGACGAGTACATTGCTAAGGAACCACTGGCTGTTGCTGTGGGGCGACAAGACATGGACTGGCTATTGCTAACTCGATGGGTGATGTATGTGATGATTATAGCCGAAGAGTGGGGCATTAATCAGATGAACGTGAATGAATGGTTTGATAGCGATGCATTACCGAACAGTCAAAGACGCTTCTTGAACGGTGGTGGATACCATGAGCTACAAGCCATGGGCTTGAAACCTGGCTGGGTTAAGCAAGTCATTGAACTGGTTGGTAATTACTCAGATGTGTTTCAAAGAAACTTCAAGCCACTGGGTATAAAACGCGACCTCAATCGTTTATGGGTTGACGGAGGCCTGCTGTATGCGCCACCTTTTGAATGACGCAAGGATCATCAGTTGCGTCTTAATCAGTTGTCTGCTGGTCTTGACGCTGACACTGGCGCAAACCCTATATGAGGCATCGCTATTCATGGATGAACCCGCTGGCTTGAGGCTCAATTTTAGTCTCATCTCCATTAATCTGAGCTCATCATACTGGCGTCTTTTTCTTGCGTGCTGCCTCAATACACTGTGTCTTGGTAGTGTGAGTATCGTGTTATCGACTATCCTAGCGGTTATCATCGCAATGATGCGGGAGTCTAAGGTCGAGCTTATATCGACAACAGCACGTCTGTATGTGACTGTTTTTCGAAATTTGCCACTGTTGGGCGTGATTTTGAGCACTTATTTTCTATTACTGTATGCGTTACCAGACCCAAAGGCGGCAGTGGATGTGTTCACGATCAATAAACGTTACATGCTCATACCGGTGACCTATGTCGGCGATAGCCTGCTCAAGCTGTTTTTTGTTGCCTCCTGTTTTGTTGCTGCTTATTTGTACAATCGAGCCTGTTCTAAGCGTTTAAATTGGTATGCGATTGTGCTGATAGCTGCGGTGCTTTGGATAGTGGCTGGCGCAAAAGCCCAGTCGTACCGTCTTCCACTCGAACTCTCTGCCATGATTTTGGCGCTGATGCTGCACAGCAGTAGCTATATTGCTGAGATAATTCGATCTGGCTTTAGAGGGATTAATCCGATGCAGCATTTGTCTGCGTTGTCGCTTGGTTTATCTCAGCGACAGAGTTTGTGCTATGTTTGTTTTCCTCAAGTCATGATTCGAATCATGCCGCCGCTAATCAGCCAGTATGCCAACATCATTAAAAATGCATCTTTGGGTGCGGTCATTGGCTATCCAGATATCATTGCAATCTTTTCTGGGACTGTCGTCAACCAAACTGGTAATGTGAAAGAAATTATTATTTTAATCTGTCTATTTTATGGCTTGGTCAACGTCATAATGAGCCAGCTTTTGTCATTATGCTCTAA
>DLBP01000050.1 GCA_002480165.1 Proteobacteria bacterium UBA7821
AACCAAGCCTGGCCCACGCGTGTATGCAATGGCAGAAAGCTCATCAATGCGGCAGTGACCCATCAATAGCTGTTCGATCATCGGTAATAAATGAACCAGGTGTTCTCTTGATGCCAGCTCTGGAACCACGCCACCATAAGTTGATAGCATGGCCATCTGCGTATCGACGGTATGGGATATGAGCCCTTTTTCTCGGTGGTACAAGGCAACTGCAGTGTCATCACATGAGGTTTCGATTGCTAATATATACATTCTACAACGGTTTGAAGGTCAGTTATATTGTATGATCAGTGACCAGCAAAAGCCAGAACAATTCTTAACAATTTTAACACGGTTTCATATTTAACAAGAGAAAACTTTGTGGTAATATAAACAGTTAGTTAAGCAGGCATGCAATGAAAGATTATCCCAGTTTTGAAGAGCCAATCGTCAAGTTAGAACAAGAAATTCAGCGTCTAACCGATCAGAATATTGGCAGTAAAAAAATCATTAATCAGATACAAGCACTCAAAAAGCAAGCGACACTTCTGACTGAGAAAATCTACCAAAAGCTTGATGCCTATCAAATTTTACAAATTGCCAGACATCCTAAAAGGCCATATTTCTCTGATTATCTAGACCGAATATGTTCAGATTTTATTGAGCTCCATGGTGATAGACAGGGCAAGGACTGTCGGGCAATCATCGGTGGCTTGGCCCAAATAGACGGCTACAAAGTTGTGGTTATTGGCCATCAAAAAGGTCGAGATACGTCTGAGAGACTGGCCTGCAACTTTGGCATGCCAACACCATACGGATACAGGAAAGCAAAGCGGTTACTCAATATGGCCGATAAGTTTGGACTGCCCGTCATTAGCTTCATTGACACACCTGGCGCCTACCCTGGTATTGAAGCTGAGGAACAAAACCAAAGTCATGCGATCGCAGAAAATCTGAAATTAATGTGTAAAATTAACGTGCCTATTATATCCATTGTGATTGGTGAGGGAGGTTCTGGTGGTGCACTGGCAATCGGCCTATGTGATGAATTGCACATGCTAGAATATGCGGTTTATTCGGTAATTTCACCCGAGGGCTGCGCTTCCATCTTATGGAAACATGCGAAATATGCTTCGGATGCTGCCAACAGCATGCACATCACTGCCAATCAATTATTACAGCATCGACTCATTGACTCGATCATTCGTGAACCAATCGGTGGCGCACACAAAAATTATGATGATATGTCGATAAAAATAAAAGATCTTATCGTCGCATCACTGGTTAGATTAAAACAACAACCTATCGAACGATTACTCAATGACCGACACAAAAAGTTTATGCTTGACACACTAACCTATTAACGGCATGGAACATTTGATTGACAAACACCTACTGGATTGGGTTGAGCAACAAGGCCTTAAGCAAGTGTCTGTTGCTTATAGCGGCGGCATCGACTCAACAGTACTGCTGTATGCCCTGTCACAGATCACAGGGCTCAGCATAACGGCGCTACACATTGATCACCAACTGAACCATCAGGCTCGTCAATGGGTAGCACACTGTCAAGCATTTTGTCAGCAACATCACATTGAGATTCGGGTGGCAAGAGCCGTCGGGATTAATGGCCAGTCAAATCTAGAAGCACAAGCCAGAAACGCTCGCTATGAAGCACTGTATCAAATGGTTGGGGAACATCAGGTTTTAGCCACGGCACATCACAGCCAAGATCAGACAGAAACAATTCTGCACCACTTATTGAGAGGCAGTGGGCTTCGTGGACTGTGCGGCATGAACGCGAGCCATTGCTACCAGTCCATGACCATTCTAAGACCACTCCTATCAATCAGTCCGCTTCAGATCGAAGAATATGCGCGGTTTCATCATTTGAGTTATCTAACAGACCCATCGAATGACAATACGGATTATGATAGAAACTACATCCGACACAGGATCTTGCCTGCTGTCTACAAGCGCTGGCCATCGGCTGACCGACAAGTGAGCAACTGTGCAAGACACTTATCAGAGACAGAAGAATTTTTGCAGTCTCAGACAACCATCCATGTAGAATCTGACCAAATACACATTGAACAGCTGGCATTATCGACACAACCACTGTTTCACCAACAAATCCAAAGCTGGCTTGCTCAAAAAAACCTACTCATCCCATCAGAGACATGGCTAACAGAACTAAAGCGAGCAGTCATCAATGCACAAGCAGACCGAGTGCCAACCCTCAAAATAGACCGCTTTGTTATCCGACGCTATGACAATAAGCTCTACATCACCGCTCCTGTATACGCTGATTTTTCACACCTCAGCATCCCGTTTGAGCAGTATCAAAATCACCCCATACGCATGCGTCAAGTTAAAGGATATGGCATTGCCAGTAAATACCTTAAAAAAACGGTGATCCAATTCAGACGTGGTGGTGAGACCTTTAAAAAAAATAATACATCACCCAGAAAAAGTCTAAAAAACTGCTTCCAATCTTGGCGTATACCGCCTTGGCTCCGATCACAAATCCCATTAATTTATATCGACGAGTCACTGGTCTCAATTGGCCAGTACGCGACGAGCGATGCGTTTTCATGTCAACCAAACGAGGAAGGATTTTATTTTGAAAAAAGCTAGCATTGTTCTCATCTATCTCATAACAACTGTCGCGTTTGGACAACAAGGTGAGTTCTCGATTCGTATTCATGACTGCGTATTCACAGCCTCGGCTGCAGACAGTCCTGACAAACAAATAAAAGGCTTAATGCATGTCACTGACATGCCATCGGATCGAGGCATGCTTTTCATCTTTGAACCAATGAAGCAAGCATCTTTTTGGATGAAAAACACCCTAATACCACTGGATATCATTTTTCTCGATGATACGGCAACCATCACCGAACTGCACCCAAATAGGCTGCCCGAAACAATCTCTATCACTAGAAGCAAACAACCCATCAAGTATGCGATCGAACTCAATGCCAATAGCATACGATTGTGTGCCATTCAGACCGGTGATACCGTCTTAATCACACCGACTGAACAAGACTGATTGTAATAATTAATGTGTTAAATCAAAGGACATTGCCCACATGAATATAATTCACTCTCTCAGAGACCATCACCGCTGGCTAACATCTGGTACAGCTGCCCTTTCCTTGTTAGCAGCTTACCTAATGGAATACGTCCATGCGGTTCCACCCTGTATCCTATGTCAGCTTCAAAGGATGACGTTATTCGTTCTAATCGGTTTGTGTCTACTACAAAATCTGTCAATCCGATTAAAATGGTGCCGAATATTGTCTGATGTTTTCATTGTACTGACCATTTTATTCGGTCTCATGGTATCAATTAGACACAGCTGGATACAATACTACCCTGACTCAGTTGCAGGGATTCAGTGTCCCAGTAACTTATGGTTAACGATGAATGTCTATCCGTTCCCATATTCGCTAATAAAAATCATGTTGGGTGGTAGCCAATGCGCTAAAGTAGACATGACCTTGTTTGGGATTACTCTTCCCGTGTGGGTATCGATTCTCATGCTTGGGCTGCTAGTCACACAGATTTATTCAATTCGTCACAGACACAAACCAATGCCATAAAAAAAGGGGCAAACTGCCCCTTTTTTACTACACGTGATGTGAGTGGTTACATCATGCCACCCATGCCACCCATGCCACCCATGCCGCCCATACCAGCAGCACCAGCCGCACCTGCATCAGATGATTCAGATGGCTCTTCAGTAATCATACACTCGGTTGTGATGATCATACCCGATATAGACGTTGCATTTTGCAATGCAGATCGAGTCACTTTGGTCGGGTCAATGATACCCATCTCGATCATGTCACCATATACGGATGTCGCAACATTGTATCCGAAGCTCTTAGCTCCTTCAGATACTTTGTGTAACACCACAGAAGCGTCATCACCAGCATTGCTAACGATGCGTCTCAATGGTTCTGTCACGGCACGTTTAACGATGTTAACACCCGCTTTTTGGTCTTGGTTGTCGACAGATAGACTATCTAAAGTCGCCATAGCTCTAACCAGTGCGACACCACCACCAGGCACAACGCCTTCTTCGACGGCAGCGCGTGTTGCGTTAAGCGCATCTTCAACACGGGCTTTTTTCTCTTTCATCTCGACTTCTGTCGCAGCACCAACTTTAATGACCGCAACGCCTCCTGATAATTTCGCCAAACGTTCTTGAAGCTTTTCTTTATC
>DLBP01000018.1 GCA_002480165.1 Proteobacteria bacterium UBA7821
GTAACAAGAATCCAAGAGGGACAATGTTTTTGTCTTCGACTGTTTGGTGATCAATCAGTGTTTCAATCCAGTCAGTGAGTAGTTGTATAGGGTTACCGTAGTCTTCAGTCGACGGATCACTGTTGGGCATGTTGACTAGTTGTTGATCGTTATCAATCTTAATCAGCGTAGAGCAGCAGAGGCCGTGAATAATCCGGTTAGCAAAATAAGGCCTAAGATAGAAGGCAGAATGAACAGTGTCTTTATATTGATAGCGTTTATCTAAATGCAGGTCATTCCTACTACTACTGCCATACATTCAACCGCAGCATAATAGTTATAACAATAAAGCCATTGCTGCTGCAATTGGCATTAAATAAACTCCAAAACCTCACCAAGCCCCAAGAAAGAAAAATCGTGAAAGTATAATTTTTCTTGCGCCAAATAATGAGCATTACATGATCTACCAGCAATTAGAAGCCACGCCACAAAACAATCATCAAATTATATGGTTAGGCCAACACTCACACAATGCCATACTCAATACAAAGGTTCTTCGATAAAAAATCAGGGGCTTATCAAGTAATTGTTCAGATTTCACAATCACATATACTTGTCAGTTCAAAATCCTCAATGGTAGAACTCGGTGAGCTAATCCAAATTAATACGATCAAGATAAGTAACATGCGTTATTCGGAGCTGCTGCACCAGATTCTTATCGTTGACGAAATAACATTTGATCTGATGGAGTGCTAGGTGCGCTCTGACTGGTATTACTCAATGATGCTGTAGTTCGATTGTCACCACTTCTTGCTGACGTAATCATTTTATTCACATCTGACGCTTCTTGATCGTTAAAAGATTTAACGAAATCAGCACCCATGGTCCATACTAGCAGTTGTTTGCTCTGCTCGATATTACCGGATATTTCACTGTATGTTTGAATACATTGCAATATAGTTGATACGGGTAGGTGAGATAATCGTGAAAAAATCGCCTGACTGATTTCATCACTACAATACGACACTGGCTCCTGGTGGTAGAAGGTTAAATGCTGGCAAATATCTGCCATACCCCGAGAAAAAACATGTGAAATGTTTCAAGTAACTGTCGGGAACAATTATTAATATTAAACTATTACATCCATAAAACGCATCGTCACAGACGTCAGCGCCTTCATGAATAACAACTTTTTTCAATCCTGTAGAATTCTGGAATACTCCGCGGCCAATACTCGCCCCCTCAGAAAAACAAGCTCCGTTAGGTTTTCGCGCCTCATGAAGTCATCAGGAACGGTCGCATGCTCGGGAATCTCTACAGATGTAGTCCCATCAGGCATATGGCAAAGCACATAGTGCCAGTCTATTACTTTCACATTACTTGGTATTTTCCCACTATATTTCTTTACAGTAAAGACAACATAATAAGATTTTTTTGTCAAGAAAATTGCACCATCGTTAACAACGACTTCCTTCAAGTCGGCTCAATCTGACAATACATTATCACCTATAATAATATCCCCGCAAATGTCTTAAGAATGTTTATTCTTTATCCACATCTAGTCGGCTAGAATAGGAGTGTTTTAAATGATGTTTTTGAAGAATGATGCTGGTAATACTAAAGTAATTCATATTTAATAGATCAATACACATTGAAAACGAGGTTGATCATGTTATCGAGTGACTTGTCTGATGCTTTTTTTGAGACAGTTTCACCTAGTATTTTTCATTTGACTGATCTCAATGGGTTAGTTAGGGGAACAGGCTTCATATTTGGTGATGGCTATTTACTGACTAACGCACATGTTACCAAGAACGCTCAGTTATACTCAAAGTTAGGGCTGGTTAAGTTGAATCAGTCTCGCCCAGCATCTGTACATTGCCCAGATCTGTCAATTTGCACATTCAATGTTGATGAGATGGGGTGGGTGCCATTACGCTTATTAGACCGTTTTAAATCAGAAAAAGTAGTTGATGTAAAATATTTTATCTATGATTTAGCACACAGTCAGATAATTGAATTAAAGCCCGAAAAGATAGCCTGTCCTAAGGGAGTCAATTATTATGCTGTTCAAGGTGATGTCTTACCGGGTCATGGGTCATCTGGTTCGCCGGTGATTAAAGCTATTTGTCGACTATCTCAGGATAGATCTGACTGGGATTTTCAGGTGGTATCAATGCTGTATGCTCGCATCTCTGATAGGCCAAGGCGCTTGTTGGCAATTGATTTACTTGACGAGCTTCGCCAAACCTGTTTGTTGGCCATACAGAAAAATACAATGAGTATATTTGGTTCGTACGTTAATCAGGCGATGATTGATGATTACCAACAATTACTTCAGTCATACCATTCACCACCTATCGACCCTAACACAGAAATTGATAATCTAGAGTGGTTAGGAGGTGATGAGTCAACTGGTATTGTTGAATTCAAAGCGTCTTTTTTGTGTACAGGTTTGACGAAAGCACTCGCTAAGCGACATGCCAATATCCACCGTTTAAAACAAAAGACAAACCGTTTGCAAAGTGAGCGAGGTCATGACATTTTAGATTGTTTAAAGCACGATTTTAAGGTGTTGATTGATAACATTGCGATCAACCAGATCTGCCGGGGTTGTCCCAAGATGATTTCATCTACTGAATTACTAAGGCTTGATCAGGATGGTTTGATGCTAAGTGTGGAAGACAATACCGATCGGATAGCATTGTCTGGACGAACCGTCTCTCAGGTGTTTGCTAGAGTGGTTTTTTCAAAACCAGTGGTTGTTTCCCCCGATATTATCAAACGCTTACTGGAGGAAAGTCGTGATTTCAAGTGCCCGGTTGTTTATTTAGTCGATGGTCAGTCTGACAAAAGAGTCATTGCTTCAGGTGAAAGGGGGTATTATGTCACAACAGACATGGGGCTTCAATCGTGTGAAGACAGTGCCAGTGCCCTGAGTGCTAGGCACTAACCTGGAGTTGAGTGCGATGTTGGCTCTTACTCAGCAACAAGCACGATAAGCTACCCGTTAAGCATAATGCAATTAAGGGCAAAGTTACGTGGTATTCAAATAAGATACCGCAGAAAACACTACTAATTGCTGTTGTCAGTACGACAATTGATTGGTTGAGCCCCATGACTTTCCCTTGCTGGTTTGTTTGAGCTTGTCGAGATAGTAATGTATGACAGCAGGGTAGGCAGATTGCTATCATAAGTGAGATGACCATTAGCTCCATGATAAATAGTTCGATCTGTTTCGTCTGGCTCAAGCAAGTTAAGCCAAGGCACATGCCAAACATAGAGACATTTGCTAAAATCCGAGGTGAATAAAGTCGTGCAAGTGCTGCATTTAGCCCAAGGTTAGCGAGTAAAATGACAGATGCGCAGGCAGCAATAAGTAGTGATAAGTCTTGTATGGAGAAGTTGAAGTATTCGACGGCATAGATGGGATAGTATCTAAAAAAACCCATGATCGTAAAATAGACTGCTGCATTAAAATACAGTAATAATTTAAGTTTTTTGTCAGCCATGATCGATTTTAAAGCGGTAAAGAAGTCGTTTTGGTTGGCAAGCTTTATTTTGCTTTGGTTGGATTCTTTGAGATAGATGAGCGCAAGGGGGAAATTAGCAGCACAAATCAGAGCAATGCCATAAAAAGGGATGGTGTATTGTTGAATAGTCGTTTTTGCAAGCCAGCTGACAGGCGTGAACAAAAGCGGACCAACAATAAAGGACAGTGATGTGGCTATGTGAATGTAACCAAAATAGCGTTGTCGCTCTTTTGCTTCAATTAGGTCAGCAATCATGCTGTGCGCGATGGTGATATTGCCTTCACAAAAACCTGTGACGATTAGGCAGATCATGAGTCCTGTCAGTGATTGATATTCGATCATTAAAGCGATTGATAAAAAAGCGGCCGGGGCGATCAACATCGTGACTAGTAATGTTGGACGTCGGCCATAATGGTCTGACAGGTGCCCAATTAGATTAGTCCCTATTATCTGGCCAGTGGGATACAGTGCCATGAGTATGCCACTTAGCAGACCCATGTTCTCTTGCCAGTAAGGTCCAAGGTTGAGTAAGTTATCTCCAACCAGTGGCGCAAGTATGACAATGCCAATGCTTTTACCAAGATCTGCAAGAAATATGATAATGTAAGTGGGTAACAGTTGAAGAATGACAGGGTTTCGCATGGGTGATCTTTATCAAAAATTTATCTATCATATCAAACATAAAACAATTAAGTCAATGATTATAATACAGTTTGATTGCCAAACGGCCAAGCGATCCAGATTGACAGTGGCGGTGTTGTCAATAAAATAGACAGCATATCGCGTTGATAATCAGTTCAACAGGACTTATGATAGTATCATGAAAACAATCGAAAAATCCGCTTTGCGCATTGTTTCCTTCAGGCCAGGTTCGAGTGGAATGAGGTTGTGGCTTAGTCGCTTGTCAAAGGGAGATCAAGTTTACCTCTACCCAGGTATCGTCTTTCAAGCCAATGAGCCCGATGTAAACCTACTGGCTTCTTTGAGAACGACAGCTAATAGCTATGTTGTCTTTACTTCGCCTAGGGCTGTTACGAAGGCATTGTTCCCCAAGTATCAATCCATTTTTTTAGGTCATCAGTTATTAGCAGTTGGTCAAACAACACAAGAAAAATTAAAAGCTTATGGATTAGATGCTGCCGTATCCGATTTAAAACCGGGCTTACACGCTTTAGTACAGTCCTATCAGGGACATCTATCTGATAATTGGCACCTGATTGGCGGGCCAAAATCATCAGCATCACAGGCAGTGATTCAAGCAATTCAACGATGTCATGGTACTGTAGACTATTACACCGTGTATGACTCCATGCTCGCTACCGTTAAGGGTTTGCCGGGATCTCAATCTTTGTTGAATAAGCGAGTTGATGTCATTGTGATATTGAGTGAGATGAGTTTGAGGTATTGTTTTGCTGTGATACAGCATCACCAATTTGTCGGTTGGGAGGATGCCATCTGGCTGGTGAGTTCGGATCGCATAAAACAGCTTATTCAATCTTATTTTTCGAGTACGGTCAGCGTTTTTATAGTTGAGCCTTATGATTTTTTTATAGAAAAATGGCTAGATGAGTGTTATCATACAGTGTGATTGAAAGAGGAGTCTCTATTGGCTGACCCAAATACTGACAAAACTGCTCATAAAAAAACCAACTGTAATAGCCTAATCGCAGCCTTTTTAGCTGCCATTGTCTCGCTGTTTGGATTGAGTGTTTATCTTTATCATCAACAACAACAAATAGTCATTGATAGTCAGCGACAGATAGCCAGTATCACAACAGACCACATGAAATCGATCAATGATTTACAGCATCAGATTCAGCAGTTATCTCTGCGATTGTCAATGACTGAGCGGTTAAGTCAAGCAATGCCTGATCATCCTGTCGAAATTGCCCAATGGTTAATGGCGTTGTCACAGCTAGACTATACGGTCAATAAGCAGCAAGATTATATTCGGGCAGGTGTCTTATTAAGTGACTTACAGGCACAAGCTGCCGATTCTAGCCAACCAGTTGCTAGTCGTTTCTTAACTCAGTTAAATAGCTTTCAGGTTCGGTTGCATCACATGGCTGCTTACAGCCAAACAAAGCAAGCGAAAGCCGATGACTTGCAGCAGCTGATTGCAGTCACAGATCAACTGGTTGAGTCCGTTTCGGTAGATTTTTACCAGATGAGTGACTGGCAAAGTCATGTGAAGCCGGAATTAATTAGTTTGTCAAAATCTTGGCAAGAAAATATCGACAGTTTTCTAAATCGCTTGACGACTGGTTATGCCATTGATTACGATGCTAAACAAGATATAACCATGAAAACGGATCTTGAAAAAAGTTTGTTTGTGTGGCACGTTCGCTATCAGTTAGCCATGATACAATGGGCTTTGGTCAATCACCAAGCCAAGTTTTATCATCCAGCGATTGCGAATCTATCCAGCCAGTTGGCTGCACATTTATCAAGTAGTAAGAAGCTGATCTTATACCAAGATAAACTCAAGGATTTAGACCAGTTCGTGTTTGAGCCGATGGTTTTAGACCTAACCCCAATCATAGAGGCTCTGTACGCACACAAGCAAGCAGTCACACCAGGCCAATCGGGTGAGATGAACCAGTCGCCAGACGCATCATAAGGAGATTATTTTGTTTGTTCGTTCTTTATTTTATGTCTTATTCACAGCTGTCGTATTATTTTTATTCTATGAAGACCAGATGGGTCACGTGGTTATTCAGGTAGCTAGTTGGCGGATACAAGTTTCTCTCTGGTTAATGCTAGTCATCCAGGCTGGTATTTACTGGTCAATAAGAATGGCTTCTGGTCTGTTGAGTTTGCCAAATTTATATAATAGGTGGTTAGGTCGACGCTCTTCAGAGTGTAACCTAACCAGCATCGCAGATATTCTATTAGCTTTCACAGAGGGTAATGAAAAACAACTAACAGCCAATTTAAAGCGAACTCGGCTGGATAGTGGCCGTTGGGTCGTCGTTTGGCCACTTGTTCAAGCGATGTTCCATGGTTTATCTGGGGATGGTGACGAAGTGAAGCGTATCCTCAGAAAGATCACACACGTCGATAAACAGAGTCATCAGCGAGCCAGTTTCGTGCATGCACTCATCAGTTATATTCAGTTAGATTACCCGGCTGTAATCTCACAGATCGAACCGCTTTTGTTACAGTACCCAGATCACCATTATCTGATTACCTTGTTGATCTCCAGTCACTGGGAGCTGGCTCATTACGAGTGGCTATATAGGCATCGATCACTGATTAAACAAGGTCGTTACCTGACCGTTGATCAGATGGAGGTGGTTGATTATAAAGGGGCAGAACAAGTGCTGTCGAAAGCACTCGAGTCAGACAGTCTAGATGATTTTTATGCCAGCTATAGCCAACTGGCCCGACCTATCAAACAAAGCGAGAAGATTGTAGGACTCTATCTCGAGTACCTGCAGAAAACGAAGCAGTCTGATCAGATGACAAAATATCTCGATCGCCTGTACCGAACAACAAAAGCCAGTTGGGTTATCGAATATTACGGTACGGTTTTGACCGGCGATGAGGCTGAGCGTATCAATACAGTCATTAAATACCTAGGAGAATCTCCTAAAAATCTAGATTGGATGTTGTGTCTTGCTCGCTTATATCGAGCTAGATACCAAAACCAAGAGGCATTGGTCTATCTTGAGCATGTCATGGCTGATCGACAAGATAGTGCGGTTCTAAAAGAGCTCGCGGGTGTTTACAAAGATACGCAACAATTTGAGCAAGCAGTTGCTTGCCTGATGAAGGTAAGTGCCAAATAGTTAGCGGCGCCATGCTTCTTTTTTTAGTGTTTTTTCCCGTTCGCTTGCTCGCTTGTCATAGAGTTTTTTTCCTTTAGCTAGCGCAATTTCTACTTTTATAAATTGACCCCTGATCCAGTAGAGCTTAAGTGGGACGATACTGTAGCCTTGTTGCTGTACAGCCCCAATGAGTTGCTTGATCTCTTTGTGTTTGAGTAGTAATTTTCTTGGTCTAATTGGGTTTGCTTCACAATGGGTTGATACGGTACTAATAGGAGAGATATGCGCATTAACCAGCCAGGCCTCATGGTCTCTTACCGTTATATAGCTATCCTTGAGTTGACACCTTGCCGCCCTGATACATTTGACTTCCCAGCCCAGTAGAACAAGGCCAGCTTCAAAGGATTTTTCGATATGGTAATGGTATCTAGCTTGTCGATTAACACAGATAAGGTTATCTACTTGGGTTTTTTTCTTGACCATGGGACTAATTTCTCATTTATACACATGTAAAGCAAGCAGTTTTTTGCTATAATAAGGGTAGTTCATTGACGCCTTGAATATATGCCCGTAGTTCACTACCAAAAGTCTGTTAATCATTCTGCCGACAAAATGTATGATTTGGTTAACGACGTTAGTCGTTACAGTGACTTTGTTCCGTTTTGTAGTGGGGGGAGAATATTGAAAGAAAATCATGGGATGGTTGAAGCTGAGCTTGAATTCACTTTTTCCGGATTCACACAACGATTCACAACTAAAAACACCTTGATCGAAAAAGAGTTGATCGATATTGAGCTTGTTAATGGGCCATTTAGACACCTCGACGGTAAGTGGCAGTTTAAGGATCAAGAGGACCGTGTGAGCTTGGTGGTATTAGATATGGATTTTGAGGTGTCAGGCTTCTTATCTTACCTATTTGAGCCCGTTTTTTACCAGATTTCACACACATTAGTCGATGTTTTTGTGCAGAGGGCTTACGATGTCTATGGTGATTGAAGTTCAAGTTGTCTACCGGATGAATGGCCAGGTTATGGATCAATCTATCAGTATACCCTCTGGTTATTCTATCAAAGACTGTCTGTCACATCTTAAGCTTAATTGGTTTGGTTCTGTTGGGATTTGGGGTGAGCATGCGCAGGTTGAGGCCGTATTGAAGGATGGTGATCGACTCGAACTGTATGAGGACCTCATCATGGATCCTAAAGAGCTGAGAAAAACCGGTGGACTACTGAAATGCAAACGCACTAAGAAATAGGTCTTTTAATCTGCTCGACTAGGCCATTGGTATCAAATTCGATTAAAACCGGTGTGCTTTTTCTATCAGACACCTCAGATGGACGCTCTTCTGTATAGACCCAAATCTGTGGTTTAAAGGGATGCTTAATGGTTGGGCTACCAAGATGCTCAATCACATACTCTTCTGAACTGCCAATGGTAATTTTATCAAAATGAGCTGACTCAATGGGTACGCCTTGCTCAATTGGTATCAACTTAACAGTTGGTGTGACAAAGCTGCAACTAACAAGCCACAGTGAGCAGGTGACAATTATTGATTTCAAAAACACATTCATATCGATACTATAGCAAATATCACGAGCCATGAACAATGATATTTGTAATGGGATTGATCGACTGATTTTGTCAAGCGCTTCGCTGCAAAGGGAAATCGGTGTCGAGGCTAAGCATCTATTTCATTTAAAAGCGTTTCAGCATGTGCCACAGCTTCTGGGCCTGATGTCTTGCCACTTAACATGCGCACAAGCTCACTCACTCTGCCTGTCTCAGATAGTGAGGTGATTTGTGTGTGTTTGCCATTTCTTTCAACTGAAATATGTTGCTTTGCATAGCGTGCAACTTGTGGTTGATGAGTGATCGATATGACTTGGCTTTGGTGGCCAATCTTTCCTAAGAGTTGTCCAATTAAGTTGGCGCTGTGGCCACTCGTACCAACATCAATTTCATCAAATAACAGTGTTTTGTGAGATTGTTCACCATGACAAGATTTAATGGCCAAAGCAAGCCTTGATAGCTCCCCACCAGATATACCTGCAGACAAAGGCCTTAAGGTTTCACTATCGGCGCTGAATAAAAAGCTGATATCATCTAATCCATCGACTGTTGGTGTCTGATCGGGGTGATGGGTGACGTTAATTGAGAATTGTGCTTGAAGCATACCGAGATCGTGGAGGACCTTTGTCACTGCTTGACTGAGATCACTGGCAGATTGTTTTCGCACACGACTGAGTTTACTTGAGATCGTCTGGTAGTCAAGTAACACTGCTTGGTAAGTTTCTTTGAGTACCGGTAAGCTGGTTTGATAATCATCAAACTGTCTTTTTTGCTCCTCAAAGTCATGTAATTGGTTCGCTAACTCATCTGGGTCACAGCGATACTTTCTCGCCGCAGCTTCAATCTCTTGAATCCTTTTCTTGGTTGTTGCCGCACTTTGATCTGGTTCTGATGTATGGATGATCTGTTGTGTGTGTTCAATGCATTCATGAATTAACAAACTAATTTGTTCAATTTGCTGCTGGAGTGATTCCACGCGGATGTCAGTGTCATGGAACGGCTCTAATGCTGCTTGCGACTGATGTAAATTGTGTATGAGTGGTTTTTGGTTGGTGCTCATGAACTGCTGTTCAAGATGGACAAGCGTATTGCATAAGCGATGGTGCTGATCAACTTGTTTTTGCTGTTGTAGTAATGTGTCAAATTCATTGGCTTGATAGTTGAGTTGGTTCAGTTCATCAATGTAGTAGGTAATGAGTTCCATGGATGAGCGTTTAGTCTCAATGAAGTGTTCCATAACGTCAATCTGCTTGCCAAGCTTGATCCACTGTTGGTAGCATTCGGTTAGCTGTATCAGCAAGGTTGGCTCGGGAATTGAGTTGTCTAATATAATCTGTTGTCGCCTACCCTTCAGATAAGATAGGTGGTGGTGTTGACCATGGATATCTAATAGATGATTGGCAAGTTCAGCGACTAAAGATTTTGGGACAGGGCAGTGGTTGATTGTAAAACGCGAGCGTTTTGATGCTAATTTCTTGCGAGTAATAATACAGTCATCTGAGTTAAGTTCATTGGTTTCAAGCCATTGTTTAACAGGGTGTGTGTCATCTAAATTAAACGATAATGAGACCTGTGCATCGTTATGTTGTGTATCACCATCATAACCCAGGCACCACAGAATGGACTGAATGAAAACGGATTTCCCGCTGCCACTTTCCCCAGAGATAATCACTAAGCCCATATTAAGCTCGATGGTTAATTGTGGTATGGTCTGATAGTTGAAAATATCGATTGTGTTAAGCATTATCTCGTTGCTCCCACAGCAATTTTTGGCTGAGCTTTTGAAAGTGAGAGTAACTGTTTGGATGTATCAGCTGTATGACTTTCTTTGAGGCTTTAATAATCAACTGTTCATCTTTTGCAAATTCTTTGGGCGGTTGTGAGTCAAAGACTAAACTGGCATTGTGACTATGAAAGTGTGTGATGGTAAGCTCTATCTCTGTGGATTGATTAATGATGATTGGGCGACTTGACAGTTTGTGAGGGCATATGGGAACAATAGATATCGCCTGAATATCAGGGCTAATGATTGGGCCACCGGCGGATAGTGCGTAAGCGGTTGATCCCGTTGGTGTTGCTATAATCACCCCATCGCCATGAAACTGGCAAACCTCTTTCTGATCAAGCTTAAGTGATATTTCCAAGACATGTTGGTGGGGTTGGCGAGTCAAGCAGGTTTCATTTAAGCAGTATCCTTGGAATACCAAATGACCGTCACGTTTAACCCATGTTTCTAGGATTAAGCGAGGTTCTACGATAAAATCATCTGGCAGAATATTACTGAGTTTGGTGTGATCGGCACCAACTTGTTCAGTCAGAAAGCCGATGCGGCCATGATTGATGCCCAGCAATGGAATTTGGTTACTAATGGCATGTTGTGCGGCATGTAGCATACTGCCATCACCACCAATACAAATCATGAAGTCGGGCTTATCATGTTGACTAGAGTCTATGTCCAGCGCGTGCGTATCGAGAGTTTCTCGGTCAATTTGCCAATTAATATTCAGATTGTCTAGCTCATCGATGATGTATCGGATTTTTTTTGTTAAGTCGGGGCAACTTTTTCTTGCAAAGATTAGAGCTGTTTTGAGGGCTAAACTGGTCATGGCATCTAGATTGCCACAAAATAGCAAACATGTCTAGTTAGTCTCATTATATTGGCTTTGACAGTTTGTTTCGGTCACTTTTAAATAGCACACCGTCATGCCAAGTAATGACACAATTGGCATTAAGGCAAGTGATAGTTGATAGTTAATAATGGGGTACACCAGTACATCGACTTGCCAGTATGCATTGCCCAGTTTTTCAATTATCCAGCTACATAACGGGAGTAGAGTGCTGCCTCCCATAATGACTGATAGATTCACTAGGCCAACAGCTGTGCCAGTCAGTTTGGGTGGCTGATGATCACTGATGAGACCAAAGGCAATGCATTGAGCAGATGCGCCAAACCCAAATAGAAACAAAAGCACAGCAATGGCGTTATCTGCCAGGTTTCCCCCATGGACTATTAGTCCAATTGATGCAATAAAACACAAGAAAAAAGCGATCATGATTGGTCTTTTTCGATCGTTATATCGAGCAGACAATCCGCCCATGATCGGTCCACCTATGGCAACGCCTATCCATGTATTGATGAGTAGTCTATTGACATGATGACTCGTGTCACCGGTGACAGCCATTAGATAACTTGGCCCAAGGTTCTCTGCAAATACAGCCATAGGTGCCCAGAAACAAAAACCGATGAGGGCAATCCATCGTGTTTGTGGATGGTTGAATACCGTGGCTAACTTGAGGTACTCATCATGGACAATAAAACGACTGCGTCTCTTTTTGGGTTGATGGTCAGGATTCTCTTGAATAACCAACCAGAAAATAATGGCTAAAAGTAGTCCAATGTAAGCTGAGTACAGTGACATAGACCGCCAGCCGATTTGGTCTGTTAGGTAGCGTACGGGGGCGCCACCAAGAATTGCACCCAGACAACCCAGCATTTGAATCATGCCCGCGGCCATAGAAAAGTAAGCCGGTTTTAGCCAAAACCTAGTAATCACAAGAGGACAAATATAGCCAAAAGAAGAAGCGATTCCAATAGCTAATCGGCTAATTGCAGCCACGACAATACTGGTGGTCATAGAAAAGCTCGCAATCGCTACACTGCAGCAAATAGAGGCTAGAATGAGAAGCTTCTTCGGGCCGTAGTGATCCGTTAGTATGCCAGCAACAATCTGCATGGGTGTATAGCCAAAATAAAAAAAAGCAGAGATAATACCGAATGTGCCTGCTTGTATATTAAAGTCTCGATAGAGTTCGTGGATAATTACACCAGGTGTCACTCTGAGAAAAAATTCGTAGACATAGAGTAATGATGCAACTCCGATCATCATGATCGCGACATGAAGAGGAGTGTCTTTCGGTTTAAGCGTTGGCACGGTATGTCTCTGTAACGAGATGGCTGGAAATAATGCCAACAATACTAATGATGGGTAGTATCGCTAATCCATGCATGAAGTTTTCTAGTGAATAAAATGGCACACCATTGATTTGGTTTCCATCGGAGACCATGGTTAAGATAAAGCCACTGATGGGCGGTAATAAGATACCCGATGAGATGACCGCCACATTGTTGAATCCATAAGCAAATCCAGCCATGTTGTCTGGGCAGTAATCGTTGACCATTGCAAATGTCAGTGTCTGGGCTGCTACAGATGCCCCGATTGTGAACAGTAAACACTTTTCTAATGTGGTGCTTATCGCAGGGAAGTAAATCAAGACGACCGATCCAATGAAACTGAGTATAAAACAAAGTTTTAGTGGTTTTTTTCTTGACTGTATTCGATCTGATAACCAGCCAGCCAGCGGGCTCGCTATGGCGACACCAAGCCAAAAATAATTCATGGTGATTTCCGGTTTGAGTCCACCGGACCACTTTAGGTCAATGAGCTTGACTCCCCATAGCTCACCTAAAATCGCAATGGGTGCCCAGCAACAAAAGGCGTTAATGGCAATCATCCAAATTTGTTTGTCTTTTAGTAGAATAAAACCACTGGCATGACTGGGCTCTTCTGGGCTGGTTAGGTTATGCTCATCTTTGATTAGGATGACAAATATGAGCGCGATGATAAGACCAATCATGGCGGTGTATCCCAATGTAGTCTGCCAGCCGAATAGTTTATTGGCTTGGGAAAAAGGCTCTAACCCAATAGTAGCGCCCAGACAGCCGGAGAATTGAATTAGGCCAGTTGTGATAGCGAAGTATTTTGCTTCTAGCATTCTTCGAGTCAGCATGAGTGGCCCAACGAAAGCAAATGCGGATAAAATACCAATAACAATTCTCCAGACAATTGCCATTAGGTATGAGTCTGTTAAGCTGAAACAGAGACAAGCCAGTGATGAGGCAGCCATAGCGGTTGCTAATATGTAGCGTAGGTTAAATTGATTACAGAGCTTGCCTGCTGGTATCTGCATGGGCGTATATCCAATATAAAAAGCACTGGCTATAAAGCTAAGTTGGAGCGCATCGATGGAAAAGTGATGCATCAGCTCGTGAGTGATGACCGTTGGTGAGACTCGTAGAAAAAACTCGTAGAGGTAGAAAAGCGAGGATAATGCGACAATTGAGCCGCCTTGCCAGACTGGTGGGTACTTAGTCATTGGAGTCATCCAGTTCATACGTTTGGCCACAGTAATAGCAGGTGGCTTTTTTATCAATAAACTCCTCGATTGGCAGATAAACGACCGGGTGAAGTTCTGTTGTGTGTCGGTCGGTAGGGGGACAGCGAACCGGTAAATCTTTTGTTTTGACTTTGATTGTTTTGTGTCCGGTCATTGTGCACGAATCGAATAATGTAACAACATTATAACTGATAGTTTGTATGATATAAAGTAAATTTTATCAGAAATTGGTAACCGTGTCGATGAGTAAGCGTACGCTGTTCGGTGGGGTTTTCGGTAAGATGCCATGGCCCAGGTTTAGGATAAATCCAGGGTTGTTGTGTTGTTCGTTAATCAGAGCGGTTGTTTTTTCGATTATAACGCGATCTGAGCACATCAAGATGGCGTTATCTAGGTTACCTTGAATGGCTATTTTGTCACCCAGTTTTTCTCTAGCGTGGTTTAGGTTTGTTGTCCAGTCTAGGCCAAGGACTTGGATGGGTAAATGCCTTATTGTATCCAGCTGTGTGCTAAGATGCCGCCCAAATAGTATCAATGGGATATGAGGGTAACGCTGGTTTAGATGTTGGCATATCTGTGCGATATACTGATGGCTAAACAGCTCATAATTGTCGTGGCTGAGTATATGCCCCCAGGAATCAAATAGGCAGATTGAGTCTGCGCCAGCTTGTATTTGTTGGCAGCAATATTCAATGATAATGTCTGTTAATTTTTGTAGGAGGTGTTGGCAAGCTGCCGGTTGATCGTAGACAAAAGATCGTGTGCTCAAAAACCGTTCCGCTGCCCGATTGGTTGGTGTTTTATCTAGCATGTAGCAAGCGATTGTCCAGGGTGAGCCACTGAAGCCAATACAGGGGATACTTGGGCCATGCTGCTTGATCATTTTGATTGCATCTGAAACGTAATGGAGTTTTTGGGCGGCTTTGTCAGCGTCCAGAGATTGAATTGTTCGATGGCAGTTAATTGGATTTTCCAGATGAGGGGCAGGTTGCCATTGAATATTCAGGCCAAGTGCATCCACGACAACGAGAATATCCGAGAAAACAATACTGGCATCAAGCGCATAATGTTTTAGAGGAATCATGGTTGCTTTAAAACTCAGTTCAGGGACTTTGCAGAATTCGATGAAGTTTTTTGTGTTGTTCTGTCTTAGTTCTCTATATTCTGGTAGATAACGGCCAGACTGTCGCATCAGCCAAATGGGCGGTCTACCTGTGTTCCGATGGAAGCACGCGTTAATAAAACGACTTGGATTAACCATCCGGAAACAGTAACCCTGTCAGCATGACTAACGTTCCAAGAATTGCCATAATGATTAGGCTTATTTTACCACCGGGCAGTTTAACCTCGGTTTCGACATAGTCAACATATCGCGCTTTCCAAGACATAATAACGGGGACGATAACGAAACAAATGGTGGCAAAGGAGCCAATGTAGTTGATCGCTTTCTTGAATCCGTCTGGATAGATAAGTGCTAATACAAGCGGTGGCAGTAGTACAATGGCTGACGCGATAGCCCTGGAGCGAAAACTCTGGTCTAGTTGCAGCCCATCTCTAAAAAAGTCTCTTAGACTTAGAGACAGTCCAAAGAATGAGGTAACTAAGGCAAAAATTTGAAACAGTACCAATAGCACTCTGGTGTAATTGGAGGTGCTGATTATAGATAATAAGGCCACCAGTGGTTTGGCTTGGCTGGAAATAAATGCAATGCTATTGTCGCCGCTAGTTGGAATCATACCCAAGATGAGAAACTCCCAGACAGCATAAAATAGAAAGGGGAGAAATGCGCCAATCACAATGGAAGTGGTTAGGCTTTTGATGTCATTATTGAAGTAATCTCTCAGACTGGGGATAACAATGTGTGAAGTGTAGGAGGCTACCGTAACGGGGATACCAATGATTAGGTACTTATTGAAATTAACGGTCGATAAATATTCCAGTTGCACCATGGGTGTGATGTTGACAAATAGCAGCGCAAAACTGAAGAATAGGCCTATCATGAATAGCCGGTTGATTAGGTCGATGATGCTAATGTGTGCAAATGTTAGCGAGCCAAAAACGACGGCAAAGGCAATAGAACACTGCCATTCAGGGGCTTCTAGAAGTAGCTGTGAGGATAAGAAGCTACTAATGATATCGCCACCTGCTGAGATGTAGGCCCAAATTGCTGAAAAATGTATGATCGAGTATGACAGCCAAGTCAGATATTGTAGGGGTTTGTTTAGTCTAGCCTTGGTCATGCTAATTAGGTTGGCCGACTGGTCGTTCATGTATAGCACATTTTCAAAATACAGGAAGATGGAGGCGAGCATGAACAGATAAACACTAAATAAAGATAAGATTGCTAGTGGAAACCCAGTTGGTCCGTTTTTGATGGGTAATCCAAGCATCCCGGCTCCGATAGCTGTCCCGCCAATCATAAGAGCACCGCCCAATATTCTGTTGTTTTTTTCGTTTAACATCTACTATTTAAACCAATTTTAAACCGCATTATGTTAACATGGCTCGGTTGTATTGGCAATCATTAAATAATAATCCCTACTTTGTCTGCTATTTGTTGTCTCGGTGTGTTGCAATGATACAATAACTTTGGCTAACCATCGGGGAGTGGTTTTTCTTGTGTGACCCATTGATTTAATTGAGTTAATTACCGGAACATTACTTTCACACACAGAAAACAATCGTTGATTTCCTTAGTCTTTTTTCATACAGTCACACGCACTGTGGCTGTTCCAAAGACAAAGATAGGCAAACAAGAACCACAGCAGCAGACAACACCAAAAGACACAGAACGAACAGACTTCACACCTATTCGTCCACAGCCACCGTTATCTAATCAACAAGACGACAGAGAAAAACGTAAAGAATCAGTACAAAAGCGTACAGAATGTAGCTGTATGACTGTGTGATTGACACAATGACTGACTGGCATAGTGAGACGCCGTAAAAATACTTTCATCACAATACAACACGTTACTGCAAGCGTAGAAAAAACGTGCAAAGTGAATGTCGAGTTACACATTAGTTACACATGCACTATGAGTAGAGTTTAAGTGCCTGATATTAAACTAAATAAAATATACGTTACTGACTACTGAGTGGGAATAGTAACCCGGTCAGTATGACGAACGTTCCAAGCATTGCCATAATGATTAGGCTAACTTTACCCCCAGGTAGCTTGACCTCGGTTTGGATATGGTCAATGTATCGCGCTTTCCATGACATCATAACGGGGATGATGATAAAGCAAATGGCATCAAATGAGCCAATGTAGTTGATGGCTTTTTTAAATCCATCTGGAAAGATGAGCGTCAATACAAGTGGTGGCAGCAGTGCAATGGCTGATGCGATTGCCCTGGATCGAAAGCTTTGGTCTAATTTCAGGCCGTCTCTAAAAAAGTCTCTTAGACTTAGAGACAGTCCAAAGAATGAGGTAACTAAGGCAAACATTTGAAACAGTACTAACAGTATTTTGGTGTCATTGGAGGTGCTGATTATAGATAATAATACCACCAGTGGTTTGGTTTGGCTTGAAATGAATTGAATGCTGTTGCTGCCGCTGGTTGGAATCATGCCCAAGATTAGCAATTCCCAGATGGCATAAAAAAGAAATGGGAGAAATGTGCCAATAGCAATAGCAGTTGTTAGGCTTTTGATGTCATTGTTGAAGTGATCTCTCAGGCTGGGAATGATGATGTGTGAAGTATAGGCGGTCACGGTTACGGGTATGCCAATAATTAGGGACTCGTTGAAATTAACGGTGGATAAATATTTCAGTTGAACCATGGGTGTCATTTTAATAAATAGCAGCGCAAAGCTAAAGAACAGGCCTGTCATGAATAGCCGGTTGATTCGGTCGATGATGCTAATGTGTGCAAATGTCAGTGAGCCAAAAATGACTGAAAAAGCAATAGAGCACTGCCATTCAGGGGCTTCTAGAAGTAGCTGTGAAGATAAGAAGCTGCTGATGACATCGCCGCCTGCTGATAGGTAGGCCCAGATCGCCGAAAAATGTACAATTGAGTATGATAGCCAAGTCAGATACTGCAGGGGTTTGTTCAGTCTGGCCTTGGTCATGCTGATTAGGTTAGCCGACTGGTCGTTCATGTATAGCACGTTTTCAAAATACAAGAAGATGGAAGTGAGCATGAACAAATAAACACTCAATAAAGAGAAGATTGCTAGTGGAAATCCAGTTGGCCCATTTTTGATGGGTAGTCCGAGCATTCCGGCTCCGATGGCTGTGCCGCTAATCATGAGAGCGCCGCCCAGTATTCTGTTGTTTTTTTCGTTCAACATCTGCTTAGCTTAAACCAATTTTAAATTCAGGCATGTTAGCATGGCTGGGTTGTGCTTGCAATCGTTAAATAATAATCTCCATTCTTAGTCTACCGTTTGTTATCGCAGTGTGTTACTATTATATGGTGTGGGAGGCATTGTTTGAAACGTTATCGATTGATCACTTTGATTATACTGGCTGTGTCGGTTTGTATTTCGTTGTACTGGATGATGCACCAGAAGACGGTTGTGAAAATCATCAGAAATCCCGTTGCGCCACAGGTCAAGGTAGAATCGATAAACCAGCAGGAAAACAGGCCAAACCACATTGTCTATGCTGAGTCTTACGTTAATAAACCGTTAGCCTTTATTGCCAAGGTCAGCGGTGACTTGTCTACACTCAATGCTACTCCTGGCCAGTTGGTTGCCGCTGGTGATGAGTTGATGGTTCTGAATACGGATGCCGCGCATCGAAAGCGGTCGCGTGTTATTAATGATCGAAAAATCCAGCGGCTTGAGAAGTCTGTCCTGCTTAAAAAGAAATCAAGTCTGGTGCGCGTGTACGATTCAAGTGTTGAGCAACTTAATTTGCATGTGTCTCAGCAAGATCGCCAAGAGAAACTATATAAAAACAATTATCTCAGCCAGGCTGCTTATGACAAAACGAAGAGTCAGCTAGAGGGTTTGAAGATTGCTAAAAACCAAGCCAAGCAACGGTTGGTCGATGTTGAGCAGCAAATTGCCAGAGTCGAGTCAGCACTTGCTTTGCTCGATATTGATTTACTCGACGTTAATGAGGCGATTGCTGATGCGACAACCATCTCACCTCACTCGGGGTTTATTGGGGAAGTTAATGTTGTTCAGTCTGGATATGTTGAAACCGGTCAGGTAACCATGACGTTAATCCCTGTTGATGCATTGCGGTTAAAGGCAGTTATACCACAAGAGATCTATCGTTTACTCTCGCGCTCAGATGTGCCATCAAGTGTCATGCTTAATGGTCAGCAGGTGGCGCTTGATTTTGATCGGTTTGAACCATATTTTGATCAGGAAAATGGCAGTATAGAGGCAGTTTTTTTAGCTGCGGACAGCCGGTTGTTTTATCCACTGGGTCAGCGGTTTAAATTGTACATTGAGCTGCCTGAGCCGACTGTGTCTTTTTTGGTTCCATTGGCCAGTGTCTATCCTGGTGGGTACATTTACATTGTTGAGAATGAACGGCTTAGACGTGTTGATGTCGAGTTTCACGGGTATCGTTTCACTGACGGTGAAGCCACACGTTTGATTGTATCCGCAGATAGCTTGCCGGAGCGGGTTGACGTTTTGGTGGATACAATACCTGATGCGATTAATGGTATGAGTATCCGGGCAAATGATGACTAGTTCTTTGGTGCGATCATTTTTGGGTTATTTTGTTGAGCATCGTGTTGCTGCAAATATACTGCTGATTGTCTCATTTGTGCTGGGTTGGTATGCGTTTAATCAAATTAATGTCAAGTTATTGCCGGATTACCAGACTAATTTGATTTCTATTTCAGTTCATTGGCCACAGTCTAATGTTGAGTCGGTTGAACGGTTTTTGATTGATCCAATTGAGCGCGAGGTCCGAGGGATTCCGGGTATTGAGACAGTCAAGTCATCGGCTAGGGCTGATTATGCCAGTGTTGATATTAAGTTTAAGTCCAATGTGGATATGGTCAAAGCGCTCTTGCAAGTCAAGGATAGTGTTGATTTAGTGAGGGAGTGGCCTGACGGTGCGAAAGAGCCAAAAGTAAAAGAGAGGGAGTCATTTAGTTTAGTGACTTCTATTTTGGTATGGGCTGATGCAAATTGGTATGAGCTAAAGTACTGGGTGCAGGCAATTGAGCAAGGTTTGTTTCGGTTGGGTTTAGACCGGATTGAGACGGTTGGCTTATCTGATGAAGAGTTGGTCGTTGAGCTGCCTTCTGCTTATTTGCAAACCTCAGGTGATTCATTTGAAAGAATTGCTAATTGGGTAGCTGGGCAAAATGTTGGTGAGTTATCCCTTGGTGATTATTATCAGCCTAGCTCACGATATCAGTTGACAATTGATAGCGATTACTATCATCCGCATGAGCTAAGTACAATGCCGATTAAAAACAAGCTGGCCGGCTGGTCGTTGCTTTCCGATGACTTGGCGGTACGGTTTGTGAGAAAAAAAGGGCAGGCGCAGCTATTTTTTGACAATATGCCGGCTGTTGCTTTTATGGTGATGGCAGGTCCCGATAGCCATACTTTCCGTTTGGTTGACCTGGTTGATCAGTGGTCCAATACTCTGTATGGTGCTGTGCCAGAAGTGATACAGTTTAAGTTATATAATCAGATATGGCAGTACATTGATGGGCGAATCACCTTGATGTTATCTAACGGGTTGCAAGGCTTGTTATTGATTGCTTTGGTTGTTTGGTTTTTTTTACGATTAAGAATTCTGCGTTGGGTTATTCTAGGGATTCCGATTTCTTTTTCGCTGAGCTTATTCTTGCTGTGGATGGTTGGTGAGACAATTAATCAAATATCTCTGTTTGGTTTTATTATGGCGCTTGGTATCGTCGTTGATGACACCATTGTTGTCTGTGAGGCTATCATTCAATTGTATGAGGATGGCGAGAGTCCGCTGGATGCTGTCATTGGTGGTGTTTCTTTTATCGGTGGTGCGATTATTGTGTCATCTTTAACGACAGTGGCGGCCTTTCTTCCCTTGATCATACTCTCGGGTGCTATGGGTGATATATTAACTGCCATTCCAACTGTGGTGATCGTTGTTATTTTGGCTTCGTTGGTTGAGTGTTTTTTGATTTTGCCACGACACATGTATCAAGATTTGCAGCGTTTTGAATTGGGTAGTAAGACCTATGCGCTAAGGCATTATTTAGATAAGCAATGGGTTTTTTTTCGCGATCACCGCATGCTGCGTGCAGTCGCTTATTTGCTGGATAGGCCTAGTATTGCTATTGGTTTGATTGTGTCATTGCTGCTGTTGACGACCGCGTTATGCTACAGTGGTCATTTGGCCTTTACTTTCTTTCCGTCAGTTCCGGGTCAGGATATCTATGCTGATGTGAGGTTTGTGTCTGGGACAACGCCTGACAAGATGATGCGGGTATTGTCGGATATTGAGTTGGGGTTGGATCGATTAAAACGCAAGCATGGGTTGGGGCAGGATGTGGTTGAGATGTCCTACCGAAACATGCATCAGCCGTCGATGTATCGCAGCGCAAGAGGACAGTGGGGCGATCAGTATTTGCAGGGGAATGTTTATGCCAGGCTGATTCCGATGGATCAGAGGGACTTTGACAATGAAACGTTTATCGAATGGTGGCATGACGAAGTAGTCCAGGATTCGGCTATTGATCTGGTGACGATAGAGCAGCCAAGAGATGGTCCGCCATCTCAGGATATTATGATTACTTATGTCGGTGAGGATTTGGA
>DLBP01000097.1 GCA_002480165.1 Proteobacteria bacterium UBA7821
GAGAAGTCGTCTTAGCTGCTGTGAATCAAAATGGTTACGCACTCCAATTTGCTTCCCAATTGTTACAAAATGATCAAGAAGTCGTCTTAGTAGCAGTGAATCAAAATGGTTACGCACTCCAATTTGCTTCCCAATTGTTACAAGATCAAGAAGACGTCTTTTTAGCAGCAGTGAATCAAAATGGCTACATACTACAATTAGCATCAGACGAGTTAAAAGAAAATAAACAAGTCGTCTATGCTGCAGTGAGTCAAGATGCTAGGGCACTCCAATTTGCTCCGGATTTGTTAAAACGTGATCGAGAATTAGTCTTAGCGGCTGTGAGTCAAAATGGTTACGCATTGGAATATGCTTCCCAATTGTTACAAGAAGATCGAGAAGTTGTCTTAGCTGCTGTGAAACAGAATGCTTATGCACACGTGTTTGCTTCCCAATTGTTACAAGAAGATCGAGAAGTTGTCTTAGCTGCTGTCAATCAAGATATTAATATAATCTGCACTGTTTCTGAATCGTTAAAAGCTAATCAACCATTTATGATGTCAGTCGTCTGTCAATGGGGCTGTGCACTCAGATATGCCTCCCAAGCATTAAAAAATAATCAAGAAGTGGTGATGATTGCTGTGAATCAAGATGGTCGGGCACTCCAGTATGCTTCCAAAGCATTACAAGATAATCGAGAAGTGGTGATGGCTGCTGTGAATCAAGATCGTCAGGCACTCCAGTTTGCTTCCGAAGCATTACAAGATGATCTAGAAGTGGTGATGACTGCTGTGGGTGAAGATTGTGATGCAGCCTCGTTGGGAGATGATGCAGAATCTAATAATTCATTAAAGAGACCTAAGTCTCCTTGAACACGCTATCAAATCATTGTAAGCGAGTAGCAATCGCTGAAATCACGACTTAACCATGAGCAACAATAACAGTTGGGAATAAAACGCATGTCTCAACATAAGGGTATGCTGACAGACCATGTGTATTGGGCTGCTCGAATAATATACACGGGGATTTATTTCTATTAACACCTAAGCTCTAAAGAAGGTTTGGTGGATAGGAAAACGATATGCCGGTTATTTTCATATGGTCATTTCTTTATTTAACATCTGTTCTAGATAGGGGGAGCGGAGTAAAAGCTGTTAGATGTAGATTGTCGTCAATGATGTTTGATTGACACGGAATCGACTTTGGTTAAATATTTCAAAGAGGCTAAAAACCAGAAATAGCGGAGGTCAAAACAAGTAAAAACTTATCATTGACTTAGTTGATAAACCAGCAGTCACAGCAGTCGAACAAGCGACAATCAATCAAGAAAGACCTGTTCTGACTACCCCTTAGTATTGCTCTGGGAATTAGTCGATTGCTCAGTATTTTTAGGTTCCGAGAAGATTCCCGCGACAGTTGAAATCGATCTTTCCACCACAGTCCCCATCGGCAGTGACTCTGTTGGATTGTCTGGTGTATTGCCACTTGCTTGCAATAGAGCTATCCACTGTTGGTCGCTTAGAACTTCCGACATAAGATACTGTAAGCTTGCTTTGTTTTCTTCGTCCTTCATAAGATTGATCTCAATGTCTAACTCAACATCAGCTCTTAAGGTTGCGATTATAGTGTCATATTTATGGACACTTGTAACTACTGGTCCAGATACAGCCACTGTGATTGTGTTGTTTTCATCCAACGAAACACCAGCGATGTCCTTTAATATTTTAGAGGTCCTGTCATTTGTGCATGTCAGTGATTTCTGTTGGGCTGGTCCATCCACGTCCCAGATTTGAATGATCAATTCTTGTACCCGATATGTTACGCTGATCGAATTATCTTCATCACTTGTAATAATGGGTAGCAAGGTATGAAATAAAATAGTTTTATCGTGGTCTGAAAGCGGGGTGAATTTGGTCGCTGAATGTTGCAAGAATGGCCTGAATATCCTGTTCATACACGTGCCATGGATTGATACATCAAGGCTGACATTATTGCGACTTTTCATACACTCTTTATCTGCGATCCTTGTTGATATCTGATCGACTGATAGAAGAGCTGTTTGGTTTAGGCTATTCAATTCATCTATTTCAAGTTTATCAGTTTCATCACCTGAGTAATGGACTATGTCTAAACTAAATTCGAATAGTCGTGAGTATTTTCGATGAGTTAGCTGAAACTCCTGTGGTCCATAGTTAACGATTTTAAGGTTAAACGGTTTGGAACAGTTATTCGATAGCGCACTAACGATATGAATGACATCATTAAATGAGTCGGCAAAGACAATACAGTTATACTCATCGATTTTCTGTACGTTCGTCGTTCGTTCACTGAGTCCAATCACCACAAAGTAATTATTTAAAGTGTAGTCTATCGGCAATAGCTTCGGTAGGGCACAGCAATTATTAAGAATGATCTTTTCAATTGTCTCTGGCATTTTAGTTGGGAAAAGATAGCTTTTGATCAGGCTAGGATCGGTTTGGCCTGCTGAATTGATAGTCCTAATAAATAGGTCTCTCTGGCTAAACAGACGTTTTCCTAGATATTTGGTCGTGTCAACGTTGACTGCTCTAGGCAGCGCTGACATTAATTCGTTGTAGTCTTCGGCAGTCCAATGTTCAAGGCCTACTAGCTGCACATACTCAATTTCCGAAAGGAGAGCAGGATTTTTAACAACCCACTTGATGTCCTCACCGCTCATGATTGAATCTCTACCCATTTGATTATTAGTGAGGCACTTAGTCCGTTTAAACTCCTCTAACATATGGGCTCTGTTTGACGAAAGTTCACAGGTTGTCATATTCTGTACTAGTGATTTAAATCCAGATGATTTACTTGTTTGACAATCAACATAATTGATTATACTGGTTTTAAGCGACTCATTAACACTTATCTTCGTGTCCAATTTGGGTAAAACTATTTCTTTCCAATCTTCTTCATATTGACGTAAACTGAGGAAATGTTTCTTAGAGTGAAATAATTGAAATGGTAGCTTATGGTCGAAATGTACATGATGCCAGTTTTTTACCGATGCATAAGTGAACTCAATTAGCCACATACAAGTCATGTATTTTAGAAGATTTGGAACCCCTTTGTAGGGATTTGTTATATACTCTAGAGCATTTTTAATTTTCCTAGCAAAGGCTTTTGATCCGACCGGTAACAACTTACTGGCTTTGATAAATCGATGATTGCCACTATGCTGTAAAGGACTATCAAGGATTTGGCTGATGATCTGAAATAGAGGGCTATTTAATTCATAGTTTCGTCTCTTCATCAAGTCGATCGGGCTTAATTTAATGTCGTCTGACATGCTGAACTTGGTCACATCACGAAGAAAATGATAGAGTAGTTTGATGTCATTGACTTGTTCATATGATGGGTGTTTAGCCCACTTAGCTAGAGTCATCTGTTCACTGAAGACGGTTGGATAGAGTTGGGTTAACTGTGTACTCAAATCTTTACCACTTGAGTAATAAGTAGAGGCTGGTTTTAGATTAGCTAACTCGATGGGTGTCGTTTTAAAGTCATCGATTGCTTGATAGACCTCTTTAATTAAATCTCGAATGGATTGATTATTTTGACCATCTGGTTTTTGTTCAAAAAAAAGTATTTTCAGTGATAGCCTTACTTGACTATCTCTCTGTGCAAGGACCATCAGTCTGTCTTTAAATTTTAAACCTGTATACCCAAATATGGTGTCTTGGTTCTCAATGATTTTTTTTATTTTTTTGATCGTGTTGTCCAGGCTAGTCGAATTCAAAGATCTGATGAATGGGTCTAGGATGAGTCCATCGTAATCGATAGTCAGTAGATCCTGTTGCCCTTCACTGTCTACACTTTCACCTGATTGCGATGTGTTTCTTATGTATTCATTACATTGACAAGCATTAATGAAGTCATCACAATCTCTATTAGCTTTCTGGTTCAAAACATCGTTGAGTTTGGTTTTAGCTGCATTGTCACAGTTCTTATTTTTTAGAGTAGAAAATAGCTCATCAAAAGTGTATTTTGACAGATCTAAATTCTGATGACAAGCCTCTATTATCGCAGCTGTTCGGTTTTGATCGATCTCAACAAGATCAATCAGTGTTGTTTCTGACTTGGTTTCAGCCAATAATTTATCTACCTCTGTGGATTGTGCTGATGTGCCATTTTTTTTCTGAATATTTTCAGGAGTTGTTGCATTCGTTGTTTTAAGTGTTGCAAACATAGGATCTAGTTTAAGTAGGTATTCAACACAATCTTTTGAACCGAAGTATGTTGCTGTATGAATGAGCGACCACCCACTCATTTTACGATTCGCAGGTGGTAATCTTGTCAGCAATAGAGAGTCACAGCGGCTATTTCTCTTTTCTTCACACGCCATGATGAGTCTAGGTTCACCCATGGCTAGCATCAGGTCATAAATTCTGAAATAATGACAATCCGGGAGTAGATCACCAATATCGTATAGCTCGGCTGGGATCGTGGTGACAATAATATCATAACCATGTGTGTTGATGAGATTCATGACTTTGTCTGTAATGTTTTCTTTATTTAAGTCATTAAGCAGATCAATAATATGTCTTTTG
>DLBP01000034.1 GCA_002480165.1 Proteobacteria bacterium UBA7821
AGGCACAGCAACCTCTCTACTTTTATTACCCTTGCCGACCGTCTGGAACCACCAGCAACGACTGTGATCTTGGTAAAACTGACTCATGGTTGGCGACTGCATAGTAGACGAAGCCAGTTCGGATATCCGCAAGCCCAATAAGAAAAAGCATGACAAGATAAACAGATGTCGCTCATAGCTGTCATCTTCAAGCGTTTTGAGCTTAACTGCCTGTAGAAGAGCAACCCACTGAGTGGTATTTAATTGACGGTGAATAATAGTCTCTTGTTGCTTCTGGATCAGCTGGTGCTTTCTAATCAACTTGACTGGATTGCGCTGCACGATTGATTCTTGGAGAAGGTACTCATAGAATGTACTTAGAACTGCAAGCATACTTTTTAGCGAGGCTGGTGATTGGTGCACCAGCTTGTCAGTTTTAACAAATGGGCGCCACTCACTGTTGCTTCTCAACTCTCCACCAACGGTCAGAAACCGTCGAGTTCTTTTAACAGAAAACCAGTCCGCTGGTGGATCTTTAAAAAACAAGGTGTAATCGACTATATCTTGACGTGTTATGGTCACGACCGACAGGTTTCTAACCAGCCAACTCCACTGGTATAATCGTTCAAGTTCTCGCCTGTATGTGTTGTAGGTATCTTGCGATCCAGAGTACTCGAATAGAAAACTGACCGCCTGCTTGACATCATCATCAGAGCAGTATGGGTGAAGCGATTTGCGCACCTTGGCTGTTTCACTCTGGCGAGCTGAAACATGCTGTCCAAAAATGGGTATAAACACAGTGGCCAAGCGACGGCTTACCCTTCAGTAACGGGTTCGTACCTAGATGTCTCATAATCAGCTGTCTCGCCGACCGACTTAAGAAAGTCATCATCGTAGAATAAATTGCCGGTTACAGTTGACGAATTCTGGGTCAATAACGCGACAACTGCGCGTGCATAGATATCGCTACTGTAAATATCGGTCGAGTCTGGATCACCAAGAAATGCTTCTTCTGCACCATGTAACTTCTTTTTCGGCCACAATGAGTTGACAGCTATTTTTTTGTCAGCGAAAGCATGGCTCATTGCTAAAGACATATTTGACTGTTCCATTTTTGACATGGCATAAACGGGAGAAACAGAGAAAGCGGTCTTGCGACAAAGATCAGTGGGCGGTGAGAGGTTGATAATGTGTGGATTTTTAGACTCAGACAGGTACTCTGATGCAAAACGTGAAAGCAGGTAGGCACCTCTGACATTGATCTGGCTGACTAGATCATAAGTTGACATGGGCGTATCTTGTATCTTTGTTTTGATACAGACTGATGCGAGGTTAACGCAAGCATCTAACTGGCCAAACGTTCCCAGTGCTTCGAGGAGTGCCTTTTGTATTTGGTCGTCAAAACGAATGTCAGCTTGGACAGGCAGCGCAACCGCACCCAACTCCTCAGCCTCTTCGGCTGCGGAATAGATGGTATCGGGCATGTCTGGGTGAGGATGAACGCTTTTACCAATGATAACAATATTGGCAAGGTTCTTTGACAACATCCGAACAACATCCAAACCAAGGCCTCGGATCCCCCCTGATACTAGGACTGTTTTTCCTTTAAGCAACATAATATCCCCTGAGTAATGTAAACATTGATCGAATATAACATAGGCCGACTCCAGCTGTCAATTGAGCGATTTATCGACAAAAACCTGTCACCATATTGACAGACTTCGTCTACTTTTTGTATCCTAATGACATGACTCAAAAAAGACTTCTATCTAGCTGGGCGCTTGCAGGGTTACTACTGAGTAGTACATTTGCAGACAATAGCGTTATGATTGTTGGCCAAATCCTGGGTCGACCCTGTACACAGAAGGTTGAAAGACTAATGGCTTTCATCAATGCAGACAAGACGACGATTGATTGCCAAAGAGACACACAGATTCTTACTGACTACCAAAAAAGAGCGCTAGTAGATGCCGGCATTCAACCAATGGTTGCGGTTGAAACTACAAAAAGCAAACTAACTCGCTGTTTTCATTATCTCGACAACACACAAGCAGTTAAACTAATCACAAGCGGCCAGTGGCAAATTGTCGGCCTGTTAATCAACGGAAAAAGCCAGCCACTCAATTTCGACACCAACCCAAAAGGAGGCAATTTAGCCTACTTGGAGCGCGAATGCAGCGCATCTTTTACTTATGGAGGCGTAAGATAATGTCGTTTTTTTTAAATAAAATACGGGGTTAAACATTCTATTGTAAAATTTAATTGATCGCTTGGTTAAATAGTTATTTACTATTGATCATATGATCAAATTCAAGGTAAATTATGCTCACTGTAAAACAAATACTCAAATCGATACCAGAACTTCTAAGTAGCAACAACCAAATCAAAGCGTATTCCACACAAGTGGTTTCACATCCCAAAAAAAGCTTGCCACTCAATCATTTCAACCACATTGTATCAAATCAGCCTCCAGGAAGAGTTGGTAAAATGTCACTCGAGCAAGAATGCTGTCAATTGTATTGTAGCTACCTTGTAAACGTATTCTCAACTCAAATTTCCAAACGATTCTCAGCCAGTCAGGAAGGATTTAGTGAGTACGAGACCAAGATTAATAACATGCTCAGTGAGTTTGAGCTCATCACTCAGCACCATACACTCGATCAGCTTCATAATCTTCACAAGGGACTCTACAATGAACTCAAAAGTCTACTAGACAAACAAGCCAAAGAAGAACATTTCCCAATTAGCGTACTGATAGAACGCATCGAACAACCAGCACAAGAAGCGTCACTACAAATCCAATCACCAACCGATAGTTTCTCAACCATGTTCGATCAACTAGACGATGATCATCCACTAATAGTTGACATTGAAGAGATTATTGGAAGCCACTGGTCAGCGCTGTCGAGAAGCCAACAGAGCCAAGCAGCAGACCACACAAACATGGACGCAGGAAAACTGACGATGGTGATCGCAATTTCCATTCTAAACAAGACCAAGAGCCAGCTTCTAATCCAACTGCTTGAGAGCTTACCTAAATGGGTTATCGAGAACTATGTATTAACCCAGGAGGCCTCCAATAGAAACAATGAAATCATACGCTGGTTCATGCTGCACCTGGACAGCACTAACGCAGAAAAACTTGATGAGGTTAAAAGCACCATAAGTGATCTGCTTTTGAAAAAATCAAACCATGAAGGAATAGCAGCTGACCTGATCATTTTTGATCATATCAAAGCATTTGCATCTAGTCGAGAAAGTAGTCTAATGCAATCCTGTCACGAATCAATCAGTAGCATCACCCAACTGGGCAACGAATTCATTAGTATGATTGGTACGTTCCAGTCTAAACCCAAAAATGAGCATCAAAGTACACTGACCAATGCATGCTCAGTGGCAAGTAAAGTGATGTCGGAGCTGCTGAAAAAAATCGAGAATAATGACATCAGATGCCTCGGTCAAACTTGGTCACCCCTGTACCAACAACTGACGAAAGCCATTGAAGAAATCAGGTTTGAGAATTCTCATGTGATTGTTGGACCACTGGTGTTAAATACAAGCCTTAATGAGGTTAGAGAAGCCCACCACACAAGATTAAATCTCGTGGATATTATCCGTAAAATCGATGGTCACTTTAGTGCTATTAGTAACATATTAAAGGACATTGACAAACGACTCGAAAGAAGTATAGGGAAATGTCATCTTCAAAAAATAGTCAAGAAAGACTCATTTGATAATGCCGATGTCGTTCAGGATATGGAATCTCAATTGGAAAGTTGCAAAATAAAACTGTCTGAAGAATCGAAAAAATTAGAAAAAATGAATAAGATAGTTGCAAAACTTCAAGAGACATGCCAAACAGCTTGTGCTGAAATCACAAAATTAAATTTAAGAAATCAAGCGCTTGAAAAGGAATTGGAAGAATCCAAGTCGAAAGCAAAAGCGTATGAGAGTAACGAAACCAACAGCACCTACAACGATCAGACACAGCCCCAACAGCAGCAAACACGAGGAGCAAACTTATGAATTTCAATTTAATCATTCTTTTTTTCCAAAACAACCCATACACCGTGAATGTCGCTGCAGCAATCGGGCTTACAGCTGCAGCTGTAATAACTTTATACAAGTACAATCACAACAATAAACACACACCCCCAAAATCGACAAAGAGACAAAAAGAACAGAGCAGTGTATTCCTGTCGTTTTTATCTCGATTGTGGCCAATGAAAAAAATGAAAAATTTTAACAACATACTGCCCACACATAGTGTTGATGGATCTTTACCGGCAGTGACAGGCCAGCCTAATAGTGCACAAGAGACTAGATCTAACCGAGTTAACAATAATCCAGCTCAAACAAGAAGTAATAATAGCAGTACTCATACCTCTTCACATCAGACTGAAAGAAGACAACCCAAGCCCAGTAGCGCACCAGAAACGAGATCCGACAGCAATAGAAAGAAGCGAGCTCAAAAGGCAAATGTTAGTAGCGAAGCTCAAACTTCTTCAGAACAGACGCAAAACAGTAATAGTGCACCAGAAACGAGATCCGACAGCAATGGAGGGGAAGTAGCTGATAGTGAAAGTGCGATAATACAAGCAGAACAAGCAGCTACAGGAGACCATCAATCTGTGGGCCAATCTGGAAGAAATACTGATAATGGATTACCTCAAACAATTGAAGCCACAGTGAACACAGTAGAAGCAAACAAAGAATCCACTAGCCGTGCTATTAATAGCAGTACTCAAACCTCTTCACATCAGACTGAAAGAAGACAACCCAAGCCCAGCAGCGCACCAGGAACAAGATCCGACAGCAATGGAGGAGAAGTAGCTGATAGTGAAAGTGCTAAAACACCAGCAAAAAAAGTAGCTACAGGAGACCATCAATCTGTGGGCCAATCTGAAAGAAATACTGATAATCGATTACCTCAAACAACTGAAGCCACAGTGAACAGAGTAGAAGCAAACAAAGAAGCCACTAGCCGTGCTATCGTACTATTTCATCCTCATGAAACTGATATTCCTTACCAAGTTATCGGACTATTCAGTCAGGTAAGCAATCATCAAAGCGTATACTCACTAGTGGGAGATAGAGCCAGTACAGTAGGTCAATCAGTATTACCAACCACAGGAGAAAATAACGCACCACTAGACGTAGAAGCTAATCAAGCTACAAGTAGTCATGATTCGATTTACACACTATCTGTAACTGAACAGGAACAACAAGCGTTGCAAAGAGAACAAGATAACGATCAGCTGATAGAACATCTACCAGCTTATTTAGCCTGTGGCCTATTCGAGCGTGTGAAGCCAGTTGATGCTCTTATGAAGAGCCGAAACAATTATCCTATCAACGTATTCAAAAACATGGATGAACCTGATTTTCTTGAGCTGATAAACAATCATTATAATCAAATCACGACACAAACCCTAGAATATATGAAAGCAGGCAACGAGAATCAAGCCCAAGTAATTAGTGATGTTAGTGAGCGATTTATATCGATGATCGAGAAATACATAAAAGAGCCTACAATGCTCAAGCATTTTATTGCTGGTTTATTATCTTATAAAATGAAAGACACCGACCTTCTTTCTAACTGTATCACAAGTGACAACAACAACAATGATGAGGCTATCAATCTGCAGTATATAGACACCTGTCACAAAGCACTGTCTTCAAAATCATTTAGACACGGAGGAAAAGTGTTTGCGAGCAAGCAGTCAACGACCAATACCCGACAACTGAACCAGGAAGAGTTGGTATCGGCAATTAATACGCTTAAAACTGATATCGCGAGTCTCAGGGAATTGGCGGGAGAGTGGGACAAACCGCTGATCACTACGACGCAAGTTGATCAATTAGATCAAGATGTCGACGCTATGGTGCAACTGTTAGCATCTCTGGTTGGGCCCTAATAATGGTGGCAGCACGTTTTAGCTTGACTGAATTGGATTAGAAATGTAGAATTAAAAGCATTGCTTTTTTAGGGAGGATTCTATGAAGTTCAGATCACTACAAGTCTACCAATACACATTAGATTGTGACCTCGAATCTATTGAGCCAATTGCACAGAAAAGAGCATTCATGACCTGTGGCCCTTTCGAGAAAGAATTGTGGACCTGGACTAGCCCGTATGGTAGAGGCAGCGATACCGTTGTTAGAATGATTAACCAATACCTCGTTCTAACTCTAGAAAAACAAAACAGAATACTGCCAACAGACGTGATCATGCAAGAAGCTTTTGACAGGCAGAAACAAGCAGCTGAAGATAATGAGAAGATTCAGAAGAAGTACATTCACCAAGCCACTGAGTACTTACTTCCAAAGGCATTCATCAAAAAGAAGCACATCCGATTAATTTTTGATACAAAATTAAACCTTGTCTTTATTGACAATACATCTAAATCCATTTGTGATTCGATGTTCATTTGGCTCAAAAAGAATTTTTCACAACTAACATTCAAGCCAGTAACAATCGAAAAACAACCAAAAGACATCATGCGTAGCTTACTCCATGGAGAGTCTGTCAGCGATCAGATCTCTCTAGAAGGTGACTGTGAGCTAAAAGATGACAACTCACCAGCTGTTGTCTCAATCAAAAACCAAGAATTACAAACCCAGTCCATTCAAAACCTTCTCTTAGAAAAATCTGTCAGCAAGATAGCTCTCAGATGGAATGACTCGGTTAGCTTCGTGCTTCAAGATGACCTTAAAATATCCAGGCTTAAATTCCATGATCTCGAGCAAGCACCAGATGCTGAAAACAATACCGAGAAAGTTGACTATGAAATTGCCATCTACTCACCAATCTATTCAAGCTTCACAACTGAACTCCTAAAAATATTCTCATAAACCTATGCAACATAAAGAATTAACTGAAATAATTACCAAACAGCTAGAGGATCACAAGGGCATTGACATTCAAACTGTTAATGTCTCCCATGTGACAGATATTTGTGACTACATGATCATCGTCACGGCAACCTCAAGAAGACACCTTAAAAGTCTCTCCGAGAAAACCGAGGAAAGTATCAAAGCTCACACAAAACATACGCCTAGAATCGATGGCGACTATAATGATGAGTGGGTCGTTATCGATGGACTGGACATTGTTGTTCATATCATGCTCAACAATGCAAGAGAATTCTACCAACTTGAAAAGTTGTGGAAATTTGATGAAGAGATTTCAGAACATTAGCATTGTTGCAATTGGGCGACACGTCCCATCATGGGCACATGATGCGATCAATAGCTATCTCGACCGAATGAAGACTGAACAAGTCAATCAGATCATTGTTGATCTAAAGCAGACCAAAAAACTTCCTGATTCTGTTATTCTAAAACAAGAAAATGATCTATTAGTTTCTAAACTACCAAAAGACAATTTTTACATCGCGCTGGATAAAACAGGCGTTCAATGGAATAACCAACAGCTACTTAACACGCTAACATTATCTAACCAATCTAAACCAATTACCTTTATCATCGGTGGCGCATTAGGACTGAATCAACAAGTACTCACACTGTCTAACTGCCAATGGTCCCTCTCCAACCTGATCTTCCCACACAGTATCGCTAGACTGCTGCTGGTCGAACAACTGTATCGATCCTATAGCATCAGCTGTAAACACCCGTACCACAGAGAGTAAATTGCATGGTCAAACCGATCGTTCAAACACGAATCTTAATCAGTTGCGCACTGCTATTAATGATATTTATCGTTATTGGCTATCAATTATATTCACTACAAATCATCCATAACCTCTCCTATCAAGCACAAGCCTTAAAAAATCGACTACATGATACGATTATTGAGAATGAAAGAGGCCGTATCTTTGACCGAAACGGTGTTACGCTCGCATCCTATCGAACCGAACCCACGCTACATGTTCCAGACCAAGATTCTCTCAAAACATTAGCAAGAATCCTACAAAAACCCAATATAGAACATACTAAAACACCAACACTCATCAAACAACTATCGACTGAAGACATACAACATTTTTATGAACATTCACACCAAATGCCCAATATAAAGGTCAGAGAACACACCATCAGGTACTACCACGACGATGAAGCTTTTGCTCATGTCGTCGGTTATATCGGCGATCGACAAGAAAAGAACCAAACGAAAATATCTAACAAATATGGTATTAGCGGCATCGAGCAATACTATGACAGTCTGCTATCTGCTCACCCATCGATTAAAACCTACGAGTATTCATCAACTGGACAACGACAGAACCTAGTCAGCGAATCTGACGGTCAGCGAGGCAATAACATCACATTAACCATCGATGCAAGGTTACAAAAAAAAGCCTATGAGTTACTGAAGCAATACACAGGGGCACTCGTAGCACTTAATCCAACTAACGGAGAAATCTTGACTCTGGTTAGCACACCATCCTATTCAAACAATAACTTAATTCGAGGAATACATGATAGCAGAAACAAACACACCAGCCAGTTAAATCGTGCCATCAATGGACAGTATCCACCCGCATCAACTATTAAACCATTCATTGCGCTGCATGCTTTGAGTCACAATAACATCAGTGAGCAGTACCAGATTCATGATCCAGGCTATTATGTTGTTGGAAACAAAGTCTTTAACGACTGGTACAAAAAGGGACAAGGTGATGTCAATCTCAATCGGGCAATTGCGTTATCATCAGACACTTACTTTTACCACATCGCAGAAGTAATGGGTATCGATGCCATTGAATCTGTGCTGAGTGCATTTCGTTTTGGCCAATCTCCAACGCTTGACCTTGGCCACCCATCACCCGGTTTAGTTCCGTCAGAAAGATGGAAATTACAAGAGAAATCCGAGCGATGGTATACTGGTGATACGGTCATCACTGCAATCGGGCAAGGTTCACTGTTAGCAACCCCTCTTCAAATGGCATTTGCAGCTGGTATACTCGGTAATAAAGGGCTTACGAAAAAGCCACATTTGCGCTTGTCCAGCGAAGCAGACTCAGTGACTGATTCGATAGCCATCAGTCAATACGGTCAGAAAGAATACGATATCATTATTCAAGCAATGATCGGCGTCGTTTCTGGTAACGAAACATTGAGAACAGGCCGCCTACTGAATAGCCATCTCTACGATTTAGCAGCCAAAACAGGGACAGCTCAAAAAGTATCTGTTGAGTATGCCAGTAATAACGAAGACAATAAGATCAAAGATCATTCCATGCTCATTGGCTTTCTACCACACGACCAACCCAACTTGGCATTTGCCATCGTGATTGAAAACCAACCCGGTACTGCCAATCGAATCGCAAAAGAATGGCTTGAGTTGTATGCAACCCTCTATAATGGGAAAATCAAGGACTAACTGTGGAATCACATTCAAAAAGCCAACTGTCCATCTTAGTAAAAAAACTCGATTTTGTGCTAATTAGCATCGTTTCAGCTGCTGCTTTAGTCAGCTTGATTGTTCTATACAGTGCAGCAAATGGCGAGCTTTTCTTCGTCAAAAGACAACTGTTTCGGCTAGCTATCGCAACCAGCTGTATGCTAGCAATCACCATGGTCCCGTTCGAAACCATTCGTCGACACACAATGACGTTTAATATTGTCTGCATCCTGCTGTTAATATGGGTGATAACACATGGGCATATTGGAAAAGGCGCGCAACGCTGGATCGACCTAGGATTTTTTCGTTTTGAACCCTCTGAGTTATGCAAGGTCGCCATCCCCCTACTCACTGCTCGATTCATCGCGAACTGCAGCACCCCCATCAAATTAATCGATAGCCTCTTTCTCTTTGGACTCATCAGTGTACCAACGGTCTTGGTTTTATTACAACCCGACTTAGGTACAGCCATTATTCTGATGACAGTCGGTGTGAGCGCCATCTTTATGGCAGGACTAAGCCACCGCATTATTTTAGTGTCTCTCGCTTGCGCGGTTGCATTATTACCGATTAGCTGGGACTACCTACACGACTACCAAAAACTTAGACTGATCAACTTTTTCTATCCCGACAACGACCCTCTCGGAACCGGTTACCATATTCTACAGTCAAAAATCGCAATCGGATCAGGTGGCATTTTTGGCTATGGTCTATTGTCTGGGCCACAGGTTCGTTTGAAGTTTATTCCAGAGCATTATACCGATTTTGTCTTTTCACTGATCGGTGAAGAATTTGGTCTACTAGGGACTTTTTTTGTGTTAATTCTGTTTGCAGGTCTGACTATCCGTGGATTCATGATAGCGTGGCAAGCCGACGATCTATTCACCAAAATCTCGATAGCCTGCCTCACCCTATCGATCACTTTGTCTAGTATCATCAATATATCAATGACTATGGGACTACTCCCCGTTGTTGGTATACCTCTACCATTAATCAGTTATGGTGGTTCAAGCTTACTAACCACATTGATGGCCATTGGCATCATCCAGTCTGCAAAAAACAGTCAGCAATCTCAATAGTTAAATATTTATATTGATTCTCAGTCCACTGTTAGATAACATAAAACAATCATCAAATACTCCTGAGAGTTTATGTCATATACCATCATTATACCAGCTAGGTATCAATCGACAAGACTTCACGCCAAGCCGCTACAAACAGTACGAGGCAAACCATTAATTGCATATACCTACGATAATGCGACTAAAACACAGGCCAATCGGATCATCATTGCAACTGACCACATAGCCATTAAGCAAGTGGCATGCTCTCTTGGTGCAGAAGTGGTGATGACCCAAGAGACCTGCTCTACTGGAACCGATCGTGTTGCAGAAGCAGCAAAACGAGCCGATCTAGACAACCAGCAGGTGATCGTAAACCTTCAATCAGATGAACCTCTACTAGCCGCCCACGCGATTGATTCTCTAGCTAAAGCTCATCAACAGCAAGGTCACTTTATGTCGACACTGTACTACAACAATCATGACATGACCCAGTTTAATGACCGCGACACGGTTAAAGTAGTCGTCAATAAAAACCATCTAGCCCTGAATTTTAGTAGAAGCCCGATACCTTATGGGCAATATGACCACTTCAAACAACATCTCGGTATTTATGCCTACAAGCGCTGTTGCCTTGACGAATATGTCTCACTCGAACAACCTGAATGGGAAAAAACAGAGTCTCTTGAACAGCTGCGAGCACTGTGGCATGGCAAATCAGTGGGTGTATTCCAAGCCGAACTCAATCATGCGCCAATTGGTGTCGATACACCAGATGATCTAGAGCGATTTGATAAGCATCTCGAGTTGGTATGATAAAACAACTAGATCACGACACAACACTTCAAATAGCTGCTGGTGAAGTCATCGAGCGGCCTAGATCAATTGTCAAAGAATTGCTGGAAAATGCAGTGGATGCGGAATCAACCCACATAACCATTGAAGTAGAGCGTGCTGGTGTGGCTTCTATCCGTGTTACCGATGATGGACTGGGTATTAAAAAGAACAACCTGGAGCTCGCTCTAACTCGCTATGCCACAAGCAAAATAGCCCATATTAGCGATCTGAATCATATCTTATCAATGGGTTTTAGGGGTGAAGCGCTTGCAAGTATTGCAGCCGTATCAAAACTAACACTGACCAGCAAAACTCGTCAGTGCGATACCAGCTGGACAGTCCAAGTAGAAGGCGGTGAAGCAATCAACCTAACGCCCAAGCAAGCAGCTGGTTTACCAGGAACAACAGTCACAGTGAGTGATTTGTTTTTTAATACTCCCGTTAGAAAAAAATTCCTTGCATCGGAACGCACTGAGTTTCAGTACATACTAGAGAATGTCAAGCGGATTGCGCTTGCTTATTCTGACGTGTCTTTTAAATTAATACACAACGATAAAACCCACACTCACCTGCATGCAAACATGCAAGAAAAAGAAAGACTGAGTCAACTGATTGGCAAGGAGTTTGCCGATGCGTGTGAGCCAATTCAAGCACATGATAACGACATCCAATTAACTGGCTGGATTGCAAAGCCAACTTATACTCGATCATTAGCCGATCAACAATATGTCTTTCTAAACAAACGATTCATTAAGGATAAGGGCCTCTACCACGCAGTTAAAAGAGCCTACCATGACATGCTTCATGGCAATAGACTACCAGCGTTTGTACTGTATCTAGAGATCAACCCAGAAATCGTTGACGTGAATGTTCACCCAACCAAAGAGCAAGTCAGATTTCAGCATCCACAGCCCATCTACCAAATTATCAAACGCTGTATTGAACACAAGTTGAGTGCAACGTTATTAGCACCTGTTAGTGCATACCCGCCAACCAAGATAGAACCAACACTGACAGAGACATCCCCTCCCCGTGTTGTTGCACCCAAGGTCTCACCCGCCCGTGCTAACCCATTCATCAACAGTACAATCCAACAAGAATCAGTGACTGTTGTACACAAGCCGACTCAGCCCATTCCTAAAATCATCACTGAGCCAAAACCGGTTATGCAAACAATCAAACAATCGGTTCAACATAATCAGACAACACAGATGGATGCTGATATCCAAAGACCAGAACCACTGGGTAATGCCATTGGCCAAATTGGGCACATCTACGTCTTAGCAGAAAATCCAAATGGCTTGATTGTCGTAGACATGCATGCGGCACATGAACGAATCCTCTATGAAAATTTAAAGAGGAGCTATAATGATCAAGGAATTATATCACAAGCATTATTACTACCTGTTGCTTTATCATTGGGAGCGGACAAAATAGAATGCCTGACCGAAAACGCCCTATTCTTTGAACAGTTAGGCTTTCAGACAACGGAGCTTAGCGAAAATCAAATGTCGGTCACACACGTGCCCATGTTGCTGAAAGACTCGCCAATCAATGAACTAGTCGAGGCTGTCATCAACGAGTTTATTGAAAATCAAGACTCGATTAGCCAAGCCGTCAATCAAATATTATCAACCATGGCATGTCACAGCGCAATTCGTGCTGGTCGACAACTGACACTGCCTGAAATGAATGCTCTATTGCGTCAAATAGAAATAACCAGTAAATCAAAATTTTGTAATCACGGCCGACCCACTTGGCATGAAATTAATCTCAAGACCCTAGACTCTATGTTTAAACGAGGACAATAAAGTGGGCTCACTTGTAAATGGCATTTGGACGTTATCGGATAGATTCTCTGAAAATGAGGACACATTCGAACGATCTGATAGTGTTTTTCGTGGGCGTATTGATACACAGCCACAGCGTGATCGCTACCATTTGTTTGTCAGTTATGCGTGCCCATGGGCTCATCGTGTACTCATCATGAGGGCATTAAAAGGTCTCGAACAAGCGATAGGCGTTAGTGTTGTATCACCAGATATGCTTGATAATGGCTGGACATTCACACAAGATCACCCAAATACAACTGGCGATTTACTGTATGGCCATGAGTTTCTCTATCAACTATACCAGCAATCAGACAAGTCGGTTACCAGCCGAGTTACTGTACCGGTGCTTTGGGATTGTCAGAAACAAACCATCGTCAATAATGAATCATGGGACATTCTCTTAATACTCAACACGGCATTTAATCACCTAACACAACAGCGCGAAGATTATTATCCCAAACATCAACAGAATGATATCAATCAGTGGTGTGATGTGATTTACAACCACATTAACAATGGCGTCTATCTGTGTGGCTTCGCACCCAATCAGGATGCGTATAATCAGGCAGTCAAACAGCTTTTCTCAACACTGGATGTACTGGAAGATCACCTGGCTGATAGAGCCTTTATTGTTGGCAACAGCTTGACTTTGGTTGACCTATGTCTGATAACCACCCTGATCCGATTTGATGCAGTCTATCACGGTCATTTTAAGTGCAATTTGAAACGGATCATAGACTACCCAAATCTACATCGATACCTAGATAGCCATCGATCACTGGATGCGATTAAGTCGACTACTAACTTGTTTCATATCAAGCGACACTATTACTACAGCCATCGAGCAATCAACCCCTCTCAAATCGTTCCACTAGGGCCAGACCACTACTAGATTAGTCAGAAACACCGTTGGAAGCTAATGCCTAATTAAGCTGGCTGATAGGTTTTTTTCAGCTGGAAGACCGAATAGTTCTAATATGGTTGCAGCAATATTAGTCAAATCGCCAGTGGGGGCTAAACTGATATTGTTAGGTCCCACATAAACCAACGGCACTGGGTTCAGGGTATGCGCCGTGTGTTGTTTTAGGCCGCTATGATCCCTCATCTGTTCAGCATTTCCATGATCAGCAGTAATGATAAGATGTGATCCGGCACGTTCTACAGCGGCAACAATATCGGCTAAACAGCCATCGATGGTTTCAATTGATTGAACAGTTGGCTCCCAGTGACCAGAGTGTCCGACCATATCTGCATTGGCAAGATTGGCGACCACGAAATGATCGGTCTTTTTGTCGATTGCGTGAATCACATGGTTGGTGATATCACGAGCTTTCATCTCTGGTATCTCAGAATGACAGTGACATTTATTGGATTGTATTAATGTGCGCCTTTCCTTGGGATAACAGACATCTTGACCGCCATTAAAAAAATATGAAACGTGTGGAAACTTTTCCGTTTCTGCTATTCTAATTTGTGATAAACCGTTTACGCTCAAAATCTTCCCCAGTGTTTCTGATTGAGCCGGGATATCAATTAAATGTGTTGCACTGCCATGAGGCAGTTTAGACAGTGTATAGATCTGATTAAAAGCAGATTTCTGGGACAGTTGGTGTTGTAACTGTTTGATACGATCTGGCCTGAAGTTCATTAATAGGCACCTGGATGAATCACACACTCCTTGATAATCACCAATAACCATTGGCCGGCAGAATTCGTCTCCCATCTCTCTCACACAATCTAGTGCTTGAGTGATTGACTCCACACGTGATCCTGTTGCATCAAGGATTGCATGAGTGGCTTGATTGGTTCTATCCCAGTTACTGTCTCGATCCATTCCATAAAATCGACCCGATAGTGTCCCAATCTTACCCAAACGATTCGTTGTCAAATAATCATCAAAATCAGTGATGTCTTGTACAAATGAACCTGGCATAACATCTCGCCCATCAGAGAACAAGTGACATATGAATTCATGCTGCGCTGTGTGTGTTTTGAATTGATCAAGCATTGAGTAGAAATGATTGAGATGACTGTGGACTCCACCCTTAGACAGTAAGCCAATCATGTGTGTTGTTAAACCGTTCGAATCAGAAACAAAGCGGGATAAAGCTGGATTTCCTGTGGTCATCGATTCGTTGATGATCGATAGCTTCTGATTGATGACACGTCCAGAACCAATATGAATATGGCCAACCTCAGAGTTACCCATCTGTCCATCTGGTAGCCCAACTGATTGACCTGAAGTTGATAGTAGCGATAGCGACTTATTAGCAATCAACTGGTCCCAATGCGGTGTTCGTGCTTGGGCAATTGCATTGAAATCGGACTGTTGTGAATAGCCCCAGCCATCTAATATTAGCAAGACAACCTGTGTCATATTAAAACCTCATCATCGTTTTATTAAACACATGAAAAGAAACCAAAACGGTCTTGTGTTGCCAGTAGTATGCGGCGCTCTTCATCCAATAGTTCAGATAAGCGATCCAAAGTCTTTGACTCTCCAACTAACTCAAGACACAAAGTGAAATAAATATCCTGATGGCGTTTTTCTGCATGAGATAGCTTTGTATAAAAAGCTGCCAGCTTACCATTTAGCAGTGGAATTAGGCAGTCAAATCGCTCGTGTGCTCTCGCCTCGATAATTGATGCTATCAGTAATCGATCTCTTAATGCTTGAGTGCGATTAGCTGAGTCAACTAACGAAAAGAGATTCCTCATATAACTAACTGGTTTCATCTGTATCTGATCATAACTATTTTGCTCAACGAACTGGGTAACGAGCTCAAAATGGCGCATTTCTTCACGAGCAAGCTTCGATAATCGACACAGTGTTTTTGGTGATTTGGGAAAGTATTTCATCATATCAATCGCCACAACTGCTGCTTTTTTTTCCAAAATCGCATGATCGTTCAATAAGATGCCCAAATTGGCTAACGCTGATTGTGCCCATCTAAGATCTGTGGTGTAGGTCAATTGATAACTCATGAAATCTCACTAATAACTTTCAACATCATAGCAGGGACGCACCAGTCTTTCAATACCAACCCAACAGTTAAAAACTCATTAAAAACATTGACATAAATGAAAAGTTTCGCTAAAATGCTCATTTAATTATTATGGAATTCTATAAATATGTATACCAATAGTGAGTCGCAAAAACGAACAAAAACAACCAATCCTCAAATAATAGAACAATTAGATCTCGTACTACCAACAATCCGATTTATTATCAATGTCAAACTACAAGCAAATCAGCAGATTATTTCAGACGCCTACGAAGAAGTGGTTACGCAGACAAAGACAACATTCTCTATTGATGAAGCAGTCAACTGTGTCAATAATAACAATTGGATACGGCTACTATCTAAATTAGGTATGATTCGATCATTCTACAGTCAGCCTAGAACTTTAAACATTGATGACTTGAACAAAACACCTGAGGCCATTGTTGATATGATCATCGGCCGAATCGAGTACCAACTCAATACGTACACATCGCCTTTTAGCCACTATAAGACTGACCAGGAGGTTGGCTGGACCTTATTGGATACGTTCTTTTCAACCAATCTGATTAGTTGGGCTAATCATCGTCGAGAAACAACATTGCAGTCAAAGATTAGTGATTTAATTAATCAACTGACAAATCAAGACCCCTTATTTCGGGATATTGATGATTGCATCGTTATCAGCACTATCGATGATAAAAATCAATACGCCACCCTCTTTCACAAAGACCTAGGCGGCACTTCCCGCACCAACAGCAGTTACATGCAGAGTCAAACTAGGAATTTTGGTCATGACCCAAGCTCAGTTAAGATCAACAGGAAAATCGATCGTTATGTTCTAAACCAGTATGATGTTGTATACAGGGAGAACAACAAGACATACCTGGCACAATACAATACCGAATCAGAACACTATACAATCAATCAAATTAGCGATAACTCACAGCATGTAGACAACTCAATAAAATTGAATAACATTAACACGCTATACCCTCAAACTGCCATGTTGATTAACCAGCTCTTGTCAAACATCCAATCACATAAGCAACTGGCAAAACAAGCACTGACACTCCAGCATGAGGCAGTCATCAACGAGAGCCAAAACCAGACTGTTACTCAGGGTGACAACTCTAACGACAGCCTTGTAATGGATGTTGACACTGATAATATCCACATGAATAACCCGCTATCACCTGTGCCAATGATTGTAGAGGTCAACAACAATCAGAACGACACAGAACCGGCATCTGGTCAACCAGAAGCCAATAGCCCGAATTGTGTTAATCAACCATCCGACCCAATGTCTATCTGTCCTGAGACAGCCGTGGGTGGAGCAGATTCACAACGATTCAGCGATCAATACAGCCCGATGTCAGATGACACAACAGAAATGCTGTCTAGGCAAAAGCCAGCCGTATCAGAGTCTGGGATGATCTATGATGAGGCTGAACTATCACCTGAAATGGTCAACCAGGCCACTGAGATCTACAGAAATATATCAGAGCGTTACACCAGCTTTGAAAGTTTTTGCACGACTGATAATTTAGAGTTAAAGCAGCAGCAAGAATGCCTCTTCAATTTCTTTCGAGAGAACTGCCTTAATGATGATCAATCACTTGCTCAGCGCTACTTAATACTGACTAATGCTATATTATTTTTCTCAGCAAATTACTCAAAACAAACAAGGGCTATGCAAATTGACTCTGGTGACATTGACCTTCAGGAAAAAATTGATCTCGTCCCTCATAACCCAAATAAAACAATCCAAGTGTCTTTTAAGAATCAAGGCGCAACGTGCTGGATCAATGCGGCGATGCAGATAGTCATTAGATCTGACCTGTTTGATGATTACTTACGATCAATTGAGCCTAGCTCACTTCGCTCTTCAAAACACCAACTATTCTACAAGACGCTCGTTCAGTTAATCAACAGCTCGAGAAGTCAAGACGGACCCTGCATTATCGATCATGAAATGAGGGATTTTGTTAATGCATTTGAATCTCTCGAAGATGAGCTAACTCAATCAGATATTGAAACATTTAAGGTAAGGCACATTGGTGACCAACCCAGCACTTTGTTTCAAAAGATGTTTATTATTTTGGGCAATCCAACGAATCAGCACACGATAAAAGTTGGCACTGTTTATGCGGATAGTAGTGGTCAATACCACATCAGTGACAATCAATCAGAAGACACTCAACTCATTTTATCACCTTACCCAACCAAGTCTCATCTTCAATCAAGTAGGCTGTTGTCATCACAATCTCAGTTGGACCCAAGCAGCCCCATTGAAGAATTCAACAAGGTGATGGCCTATCGACAAAATATCCTAAGATCAGCGCCTGAGACCATCCAAGTTGATATCAAACAAAACCTGATTGAAAGAAGCCAACTACAACAGGGTGACTTAACATTCCTTGCAATCATTGGTAACCAATATTACGAACTATGCTATAAACGATTATCTGAAGCATTCAAAACCAATCATTGGCACTACAAATCTGCACACTATCATGACGATTCTGTAGAGATTATTAGTGACACTCTGGTCACTAGTCAACAAGAGCTAGGGCCCGTCATTAGCTCATACTTATATCTGAAATATCACTCAGCAAAGCTGCTAACTGAAGCAGAGTTTTTTGACCAACTCAGCTCATTACGCATTGAACCGTTGGCAGAAAATGATGCGCAACGAATAGAAACACCAACCACCGTTGAAGAGCCACCACTGGAAAATAAAGGCCAAGTAAACACCAGAAAATCAGCAAAACCGACAGATTTGCTAAAAGAGTTTTATTCCACACCTCCTTTCTTGGAAACAAAAATGATGGATTCTACCACAATTAACATTGATACGGTGATCGATCGAATCCCGTCAACTAAACGGGAAATAATCAAACAGTATCTCAGTTCAGTCAGTGATGACATTTGGGACTATCAAGCTTGTTCAGTCATTCAGATAGCATCTGCTGCGCTCAGTGATACACCACTGCCTTATTTCTTAATGAATGGATGTGGTACCGGAAAAACCATTATCATCATTCATGCTGCTGCTGTATTACAAGCCATTGGCAAACAAGCCATTATTGTTGTTCCTAATAAAGAAATCTTGAATATGTTCAGTCATGAAATGAAGAAAAGAACATTGTCTATCAATTTGTTGACAACGCATCAGTGGCGTGAAAAAGAAAATGAAACAAAAAAATCTTATCATTGTGTGTTGTATGATGAAGCTCATCTTATCAAAAAGAACAACCGAAACTTCTTAAGCAATCAATTTAATGTGTTTAGCTCTGCAACCCTATCAGTTGATGATTTTATTGATTTCACAAAGCCCTACAAATTGCTATTGAATAACAATCTACAGCGACTTCAATTAGGGAATAATTTCATTAAGTCCTCGATATTACTTAAATTAATGTCAGATAATGCAATCGCATCAACGACTAATTTACCTTACAACCCACAAACCAATCACAAAACAACTTATCTGGTTGATATTCCTAACAAATCAAAAGAGCTCATTGACGATATTGAAAGTTATGAAAAATTCAGAGGGTTTTTATGCCAATATGACGAAAAACTCCATCAGCTTTACAGCAGCAAAAACACGCAAAGAATCATTATTCATGATCTAATCGCGAGAGCTGAAAATTCGATATCATTCAGAAATTCACTAAGAATGTTTTCCAAAGAGCACAAAGAAAACAATCTGTTCCATATGTATATCACACTATCGGAGTACCGAGACACGGAACGGTTTCAAAGCTTGAAAAAAATTGCTATTCAGTCAATGAAAACATTGACTAATAAACAATCAGACACGCCCATTCTTGACTCAAACAATCAGGTTGTCTTAACCCACTGTGATTACACCATGCAAGAATTAAATGATTTAAGGCAAGTGTGTCAGTTAGTTGATCAAGCAGAAGCATCATTCAAACTAACCAGTTTTAAGGAACAGCGGCCTACTTTAGAGGAATTACAGCAAAATGGTCTATCTGTGAAATTAGCAAACAACCAGTTTGACATTAATCCAGACCAAACGATTGGAAAAGACCTGCGATTAGTCTTTATTACTGGCAGTCACACATCTGGATTTAATTATGATGGGCCAATTAAACACCACGCACATCAACCACAATTCAGGCTTCATGTCGTCTGCTTAGGTGACACCAAGAGGGTCACTCAAGAATCACAACTGTGGTACCGTCCTGTTCGAGCAACCAGTTGCCATTTGATCACCAGTAGCAACCTATCGTTTGAGACAGTGAGAGCCGTTATATCACACAGAGAACTCAAGCGTGACGAAGAAATTAACGCCCAATCACGAATCAGAGGCCAACAGTTAAGGGATAGCAATTTATCAGCTGTTAGGATTGGCTTTAACCGTTCAAAAGATAAAGAGCAAGAATCTCTTGAAGATATAATGAAAACAAATGCTATCTGCAAAACACTCAGCCAACAATCTAAGGCGATCAAGACATTCATCGACTTATCACATCAAAACCTTAACCTAGCACAATTTGTCGACAGTAAACGTATTCTCTACTCAGATGCTGATAACGTCATCTATCATAGTCAAGTTAGTGGCCAGAGGATTGTTTTTTCCAATAAGAGAACGCTTACAAATATCTTTGTAATACTTGACGAGTTGTTTGGCTCTGATAACAAGATCGACATGAATCATGCGGACATGACTGGCTATTTAGTCAGTCATGACACTTTTGAGAAATTACACAAAACCTCAAACTACACCTGGCACCGCATCATTAATGACCCTTATTGGGCCTCAAATAGGTTACCAATGGGCCCCAACAAAGCCAAACTTGTCAAGATAAGAAACATGAACAAAAAAGCTAAACAATCGCCAAAGAAAACTTTGTCATCAGCAATCAGTACGCGAAACATCCTGTCTAAAACAACAGTAGAGTACTCTTGGTATACGCATCCAGACACATACAAAAGACATATTATTGATCTGCTTAA
>DLBP01000057.1:0-269 GCA_002480165.1 Proteobacteria bacterium UBA7821
TATAGTCATTCGTTGATGCCTGCTTCAAATCTCTAGCTGTAATAAACTGAGACACTTCGGCTTTTATATCACATATCAGTCCTGACATTCTTTTATCCCTCCATGGTCATTAGTCGTCATTGTGTTGACATGCCCAATTATAGCCCATCTGCCAAAGCGCATGACTCGCCGACCGACATAATCAGCTATCTATCTGATATAATTAAACAATCTCTTCATGATCGACACAAGGAACCGTGACACCTGTCTGACCTTGATATTTGCCGTTT
>DLBP01000057.1:569-6115 GCA_002480165.1 Proteobacteria bacterium UBA7821
GTCTGACCTTGATATTTGCCGTTTCTGTCTCTATAAGAAGTCCGGCACACTTGATCAGACTGAAGAAATAGCATTTGAGCCACGCCTTCATTGGCATATATTTTTGCTGGCAAATTGGTTGTATTCGAGAACTCCAAGGTAACATGACCATGCCACTCCGGCTCTAGAGGTGTAACATTAACGATAATGCCGCAGCGCGCATAAGTTGATTTCCCTAGACAAATCGTTAGCACGTCTCTGGGTATCTTAAAATACTCAACCGTCCGAGCTAGAACAAAAGAGTTAGGTGGAATAATACACACATCAGATTCAATCGATACAAAACAGCTGGGGTCAAAATGTTTTGGATCAACCATACTTGAGTGTATGTTTGTAAACACCTTAAATTCTCTTGCACAACGAACATCATAACCATAACTGGACAAGCCATATGAGATAGCTGGGCGCCCCTGCTGTTTTTTGACCTGTTCAGAAATAAAAGGACTGATCATGTCGTGTTGGTTTGCCATTTGCTCGATCCATTGATCTGATTTGATTGACATCGGTTATCTCCTATTTTGTATTTCAACTTTAGGCCAACAAGGCTGGGTAGAAACGACTGAACTGTCGACTAAAGCTCTCTGCATCTCAATGGCAATTGTCGTGTAATAATCCGTAACCCGTTGATCTAATTCATGCAACTGACCGTTATCTGCAGCATAGCAAATATTAGGAATCATGGGAATAGACCCCAGACAATTGTCCTGAGAGAGTGCGGTTTGGTGATTCGTTGGTAAAATCTCTGTCTCGGATGCACAATGATCACAAATGAAGCCTGACATATTCTTGACCCAGCCTAAATTGGTGATGCCCAACTTATCAAACATGTGCTTAGCCTTGATGGCATCATCCATCGCAATTGCCTGAGGTGTGGATACAATAACAGCACCACTAATAGGAACTTTTTGAGCAATCGTGAGATGGATATCCCCTGTGCCTGGTGGCAAGTCAACGATTAAAAAATCTAATTCTGGCCAGCGGGTTTTTTCAAACAGCTGCATCAAGACCCGGCTAAGAATGGGCCCACGCCAAATGGTGGGCTCTTTAGGATCAACAAGCCAACCGATAGATATTGCCGATAAACCATGACAATCAACGGGGAGAAATTGGCCATCTTGTGTTTCTATCGAATGTTCTAGACCCAACATCCTTGGCACGCTGGGTCCATAAATATCCGCATCCAGGACAGCCGTTTTGGCGCCAAGCCTATTCAACGCTAATGCTAACTGAATACTAACGGTAGATTTCCCCACGCCGCCTTTACCAGAACCAACAGCAATGATATTCTTAATGCCGGGCAAACGTTTTTTCTCAAGCTGCGTCTGATAAGGCTGTAACGATACATTCGTGGCAACGACATCATGGGAAACACCCAGAAGACTTGAAACCTGTCTGGAAAAATCGGTGTGATTGCTAAGGATATAGGCAGGCAAATCTAATTGAATGCCTGTTGGTGTCAAATGAGTTATATTGACATATGGTTTGAGTGCTGGATCGACGACGCCAACGACATTCATGACTGTTGCTTTATCAATCAATTTTCTACCTGAATTTTCTTTAAAACTAATGCAAAATAATATAAAATGCAAGCGTTTATAGTATGGTTTAGCATGATTTACTTATTTGGCATTAAATTCGATTCCATGGCATGTGTCATCAGACAGTCCACCGCGGTCATGGACGAGCAACAACAAGCCGCACTGACTCAAGAATTAATGGCGTGTCCAGAAATTCAAGAGGCCATCATCATGCCAACCTGCAATCGCTTTGAGATTGTATTAGACTGCGAGCCTCACGCATCATTGGCGTTATTTATCACACACTGGGTTTGCTCCTTTTGTAACTGTTCGCCCAGCTTTCTATCAGAAAAAAGCACATACGAACTGCGTGACATAGAAGCAGTCAATCACCTAATTATTGTGGCCGCAGGGCTTGACTCACCAATCATGGGCGAAACACAGATTTTTGGACAAATCAAACAAGCGTTCAACTTAAGCCAACGTTCTGGATGCATCAAGGGCAGCTTTTACCAACTGTTCAATCGAATCTTTCATGCGGCAAAAAAAATCAGATCTGAAACACAAGTACATCGCTGGAGTCCAACGCTAAGTCAGCGAGTCAGAAAGATCGTAGCCAAAGAAAAATCGCCAACTATTTTAGTCATAGGGTATGGCAGTGTGTCTCAGTCTATTATAGACTCCCTTAAAGGGCACACCATCACAATCACCTCAAGGAACATCAATCACATCAAACCCCGTCACCAATACGCCAACTGTATTGACATCAATCAGGCATTAAATCACCTCAACCAATACGATATCATTATCTCTGCAACCCGAAGTAAAGATCCGGTCATCCACCCATATCAGTTGACCGCTTTGACAAAAGACATAACTTTGATTGACTTAGCTGTTCCACATGATGTTGATCCATCGGTTAAACAAATGGACCACGTCAGACTGGTTGATTTAGACCACATACAGCAACAGGACCCAGAGGTGAAAAAGACACAAATGCATCAGCATCTCCGCGCTGAAAAGATAGCCCAGTGTTACGCAGAATGGATCATGGACTTAATCAAGCTTGACCACCGAAAGAAAGACATTCGAGCCATTCGCAACAAAATCGACCAAATGCAGCAAGATGCGCTCACAGCTGCGCTCAAATCGCTAAGAAACGGCTCTGACCCAGAAAGTGTCTTGCGACAACACTTTCGCCTACTGACTAACAAAATTCTACACAAACCAACCATTCACTTAAAAAAAGCCATCCAAAACGATGAAAACACGCTCGTTGATTTCACAAAACACCTATTTGAAGTTGATGGCGAATGTTAAGACAATCCATCATTTTACAACTTCAAAAACTATCGGAACGATATTCAGATATCACGAGGTTACTGGGTGACCAGCACATCATTGACGACCAAGAAAAATACCACAAATTATCGAAAGAATATGCCAGTATTAGAACGCTTGTGGAGCACTACACAGCATACCAGGCATTGGAAAATGAGATCAACCAAACCAAAGAATTAATGAATGATCCAGAGCTGGCATTATTGGCGAAAACTGAACTCAGCCAATTACAAAACAACATCAAAGTATTATCAGAGACCATCCTCAAAGCTCTCACACCCAAAGACCCAAATGACGCTTGTGATATCTACCTGGAAGTCCGTGCGGGTACCGGTGGAGAAGAAGCCGCGCTGTTTGCACATGACCTAGCCAAGATGTACCAAAACTACATACAACGAAGAGGCTGGAGGCACAGCATTAACAGTCTAACAGAAGCCACCCACGGCGGCTACAAAGAAATCATCATCCAAGTCCAGGGCAATGATGTCTTTGGCTCACTAAAATATGAATCTGGTGGGCATCGAGTACAACGCATTCCAACCACTGAATCCCAAGGCCGAGTCCATACCTCTGCTTGCACCGTTGCGATACTACCGGTTTTAGACGAGATAGAAGACATTGATATTCAAACAACGGATCTCAAAATTGATACCTACCGCTCCTCTGGAGCTGGCGGCCAACATGTCAACACAACCGATTCGGCAATTAGAATCACGCATATCCCAACGGGCATTGTTGTTGAGTGTCAAGAAGAGCGGTCTCAACACAAAAACAAAGCAAAAGCACTGGCGCATTTGAAAGCAAAAATCCTCGATTCAAAAAGGCAAGAGCAAGCCAGCACCCAAGCAGCAGCAAGAAAATCACTGGTTGGTTCAGGCGACCGATCAGAAAGAATCAGGACCTACAATTTTCCACAGGGACGAGTAACGGATCACCGGATTAATCTCACACTGTACCAACTGGATAGTATTATCATGGGTGATATAGAGCCTTTAATTTCCGCATTAAAACAACAAGACGAAGCAGATAAACTCAATGAACTCGAAAACCAATAAAAGCGATCTATCAGCATGGATCGTTCGATCTCGGCAAGCCTTGTTAGACAGGGGGGTTAGTAATCCACAGCAAGAAATTCACTGGTTACTTCAATCCGTTGGCATACCAACTAATTTCCATCCAGCTCAACCCAGTCAACTTGGTCAGCTCAATCAACGATTAGCCAGACGGTTAGAAGGTGAACCACTTGCTTATATATTGGGCAACTGGTCTTTTATGGACCTAAACTTATGGGTCAACCAGCACGTTCTGATCCCTCGACCTGAAACAGAATCAATGGTAGAGCATATACTCAACCATCACAGTAATCACCCTTTAACCGTTTTAGAACTTGGCATTGGATCGGGTGCCATTAGCTGTGCACTGGCATGCGCAAGGCCACATTGGCAAATAACCGCATGTGATATCAGTAAAGAAGCACTGAACGTGGCCAAAACAAACATCAATAACCTAGAGCTAGAGCATCAAATTAATCTAGTTTATAGCCATTGGTTCGATGAAATTGATGGCCAATTCGATTTAATTGTCACCAACCCACCTTATCTAAGTTTAGTGGAATATGAAGAGCGCTCTGCACTATTATGGGAACCCAAATCAGCACTGGTGTCACAGGAAAATGGCATCGCTTGCTACCAAGAGATCCTTTTAAACTGCCGGCAATTCCTAAAAAAAGGGGGAACCTGTTACATGGAGCATGGCCATCAGCAGTTTGATGCAATCAAAGACATTGTGTTACAGCATGCATTCTCAAGGGCTGATGCGGGCTTTGACTTGAGTGGAAAAAAACGTTTTATTTATTTTAAGTAACTAAACTCTCGATTGATTGAGTGGTGGGACCATAGGTCTGTGACTCGGCCCCTTTCGGCAGAGAAAAACCGACGCTAACCGGGATAGAAATTGACAACAGCTGCCTTTATTAGAATCTGGCGTTACGATAACTAGCGACAATTCTTCTTCAGAACTCGTTTCTTCAAACTCCAACTCAACCACCGAAGCAAAACCCTGCTGTAACCAATCATCAATATTAGCTTGTTATTACTCAGAATAAAAGATATAATCTATAGTAAATTTAGCCTATAGGTGTGACACTGATGTCAAAAATTAAGCAATTACTGCTGTTAACATGTTGTCTAACATGCGGCTGTCAGTGGTTTTCTGAACCAGAAGATCTATCCGAACCAACTCACAAACTAGCCATCGTTGAATCAGACAACCTGTTTAAAGCTAACACAACGAACATAACCAGAGAGTTCCGAGCGATATTAGACCCCATTGGTAAGGCGCTCGAAAAAGAAAAAAGCCAGTATGATTTCAAAATACAAGCTTACGTCGATGATTTTGGCACTCACAACCAACAAACTGAATTGTCAAAAAACCAAGCAGAACTCATCGCCAGCTATTTGTGGTCAAAATATGACATTCCACTCGATCATCTGATAGAAATTGCTGGAATGGGATCATCTGAGCCAATTGCTGACCCCAAAACCTATAAAGGCAGGTCCATTAATAGACGCATACAGATTATCCTTCAACCCAAATAAAGCTGGAGATCAACCAATGAATATGACTTTAAAATACCTATCTATTCTACTG
>DLBP01000072.1 GCA_002480165.1 Proteobacteria bacterium UBA7821
ATGTTGATTAGGTTCAATGTTTAATACATGAGTCTGATAAAAGATTTGGCTATTATATATTAATATCCTATCTTTTTGTTAGGAGATGAGGGTTGTGTATGTTTAATAAATCACAGACAAGAAACCTGAAGATTGTTTTAGTCTTTCTATTTGTGATATCGTTAAGTGGTTATGTCTTGAGTCGGTATTCAGTACAAGAATACAAGGGTAGAGGGTTTGCTGCCATAGACAGTGAATATGTGGAACCTAAGTTATATCATGATTTTGTTAATGATGAAGAGATACGTCATCTTCTAGACATCGCAGAACCTTTATTTACTAAAAGTACCGTGATCAATAGTAAGGCTGGTGCTGGCCATCTAGACGAGTCTGTGCGACAAAGTGAAACTGCTTGGTTACCCAAAAACGACCCTGTTGTGAAGTCTGTCATTGAGAGGGCATCTGAACTTACTAAGATCCCTTTTAAAAATGCGGAAAAAATACAACTGTTAAGATACACTCCGGGTGGATTTTATTCACCTCATCACGATTCATCCTGCGGTGATGGTGAGGTTGCTTTTAAATTTGAAAAACGAGGAGGGCAAAGAGTCGCAACGGTCGTTATGTATTTAAATGATGATTTTACGGGTGGAGAAACAGTTTTTCCCAATTTAAATAAAACCTTTAAACCTATAAAAAACAGTGCGCTATTATTTTATTCTTTAGAAAAGAACGGAAATAAATGTCATCCCTTATCGTTACATGGAGGCAATCCGGTAGAAACCGGACAAAAATATATAGCCAACGTGTGGTTGAGAGAGCGAGAGATGAAGTAGTACTTCTCGTTTAATGCAACACCTTTTTTCAATTTATTCGTCAGTATTAGGTGGCTTTTCTATTGTGAAGATGATGGCCATGTTGTGAGGTTGCGCTTGTTATTCTGATAATGGACTGTAGACATTAAATCGGAGATTGTCTTCAAGTCTAAGTGCAATCAGGTGCCCGTGGTGGACATAACCTCCGTCGATATTTTCGATGGTTTTAGTTGATATAGAACCTTTTAAGTGAGCCCAGTGTCCAAAAATAATAGTATGGTCTTTGGGGATATTGAGGCTATGATTAAACCAAGCTTTGAGCTCTTTGGGTGCATGAGAGGGGCTTGTTTTACAGAAAAAGTTAAGCCGGCAGTCAGATGATGTTAGGTATCTGATGCGAGTAAATATGTTTAAAATCACCCTAAGGCGATCGAAGCCAACAAGTTCAGTGCGCCAGATGTCTGGGAAATTACCATAGAGATGTTCAAGTAGTTTTTTTCGGGTTGCTAAGGCTTTGAGTTGGGATGAGAACTCTTCAGAATATTCAATAACTTCAGATAGCTTCCAAGATGGATGAATGCCAGCATGAACAAGCACAGTTTTAAAAGTAGGGTCGTAATGACATAGGGGTTTATGGCACAGCCAATCGATGATAGCATCGGCATCGTTCTGTTGTTTAAAACTATCCAAGTAACTTACTTTGGTGTGCTGGTCGAGATAATAACTACATAGTAAATGAATTTCATGGTTACCAAGCACTATGTGGCAGTTGTTTAATTGTTTGACGAATTTTATTGTTTCATAAGATTCTGGTCCTCGGCCCACTAAATCGCCAGCAAACAGTAATTTATCATGATCTGGTTGATAGTTAATTGTTTTTAATAGTTGCTTAAGGCCATCAAGGCAGCCATGAACATCTCCAATTGCATAAGTGGCCACAGCCAAATCCCATCTAACTTAGTCAAAATTTTACCATATATTATTCGAATAATAAAACATTTCTAGCTTTTACTTGATTGAACGAAGACTTGATAAAGCTGTGTTGGCAAGTTGGGATACTGCATATTTTTTTTATTTTGGTTGAAGATTTAACTGTTATTGTTTAATCTTTTGGTTGGATTAGCCCCACAAATTATAGAGCGTGGGGATTATTTGATGTGTCAGTTTGTCTAGAAATATATGCGAGGTGTTGATGAGAATTTATGTGTATGACCAATGTTCGTCTTGTCGAAAAGCTCTTGGTTTTCTAAAAGATCATGGGCTGGATTGTGAAATAATTCCGATTAGGCAGCAGCCACCAGCTCTTGAAGAGCTTGTTGATGCGATACAAACCAGTGGCTATTTATTGAAGCAGCTTTTCAATGTTGCTGGTAGAGATTATCGCTCGATGAATATGAAAGATCGATTAAAGGGCATGTCACAAGCCGATGCCTTACTTTTATTATCAAAGCACGGTAATTTAGTTAAGCGTCCAGTCCTGGTGCATAAACATGGTGTACTGATCGGTTTTGATTTAGGTCGTTGGGTAGAATGCTTTCTGTGAGGGGGGGCTGCTGTGAGTCCGGCTATTCCGCATCGGGGAAAGACGACGACGAGTCAGCCACCCAAAAAAGCTCCATCGGCTGTCACCGCGTGGGGTGACCATGGTGTTCAGCGCATGATTTGATACGAATGACCCATGATTCAAATCGGCGTGCACTGTAGGTGTGGGCCTCGAATTCTTCCGAGAATGACCTGTTCTAGACAACCCGCTGGGTAATCTACTGCTAAGCCAGGAGGTGATGATTTCTGGGTTTCTATTGGGTTCAGGCCGGAAGTAGCTATTGCTTGGGTTGCTAGCCCGGTTAAAGAATCCTGCTCCACTGCCGGTCCTTGAGTTGCTAGTCCAGTTAAAGAATCCTGCTCCACTGCCGGGGCCTGGGTTTGGTGTCCATGGTCCATGGTGGCTTAGGTTCTTGTACAAAAAAAAGAGGGCTAAATCGCTAGCAAAAAAAATGCAAACGGCTGCTGGCCCTAATTGAGCTAACAGTAGCGCTGTAACGATAGTGGCTAAAGTGATTATAGCGAAAGTTACGAGCAAAGCAAGCTGTTGTGTGTACATATCAAGTAAATAACTAAACATTGCCATGGGAAAAAGAGGTAACAGAGGTGGAATAAAAATGCTGAACATTGCAAGCAAACCATAGAGCAAGGTTGGCCTTGAAGGATGGAAATAGCGGGCGTTTGATAGGGCAATGGCGCTTAAAGTAAAAATCATTCTAATATTCTCTCTATAATAACAATCCGCTGATTATGCCATGAATTATAATGTAAGTCAACTGTTTAATTCAATTAGGTCAGCGTTTGTCATTGTTAGAGTCACGACGACGTCATATTGGCATGTTGAACGGTTGACTAACAGATCGTTTGGTAACCTCTATGTTTAGTTGACATGATACTAGAATAATTACAACATAGATTTTATTTGGTATTGATCACCTCTAGAGAGGGCGATTCAGGACAAGGGTTCTGACATTTACTCGTCAGCAATCGAAAACACTTGAATGGTTGCCATGTCAATAGTAATTGCCAGATTTGGCGACTCTTCCCGTGATAATGGTTCTGATTTTACTGTACATGTTTACTCAGCAGTGTCATGATTAAGATGTGCTCTATGGTACTTAGAGTCAGTTGATCAATAAGATTAGGAGGTGTAGTGATGAAATATTCTACCAATGAGTTTAAGCCAGGCCTTAAAATATTGGTCGATGGTGACCCCTGGGCCATCGTTGAAAAAGAATTCCATAAGCCAGGCAAAGGGCAAGCGGTGATGAGAGTTAAACTAAAGCATTGCAAAACTGGCAGAGTGATTGATCGAACATATAAAACAGGCGAGTCAGTTGAAGGTGCAGAGATTAACGATGTAGACATGAGCTATCTGTACAAGGATGACATGCTGGCTTATTTTATGGATATGGAGACTTTTGAGCAAATAGATGTCCCTATTACGCTAATTCCCGATCACTTGTGGTTGAAAGAAGGGGATGTGTGCCGGGTTGTATTGTGGGATGACAAACCCATCAGTGCAGAAGCACCAAATTTTGTTCATTTAAGCGTTCTCGAATGTGAACCTGGTTTAAAAGGTGATACAGCCAGTGGAGGCTCAAAACTAGCTCAATTAGAAACTGGTGCAAGTATCAGAGTGCCGCTGTTTGTGAATACGGGAGATATTATAAAAATTGACACAAGGGAGAAAATTTACGTCTCTCGTCAGAAAAAATAGCTCAGAATAAGCTAGGTATTTACTTGACACGTGTTTCCAATCAGTTTATATTATAAATTACTATAATTCATAACAAGGGATAATACATGATGGAACTCAAGACAATCCAGTTAATGCTGAAACACGTAGATCAGATTTTGGCACTTGGTATAGACAAGACTCAATTGTTGAAACATCTGTTTCTACGGTTCCAGCCACATATCGATACGGACGCTGATTCTTTAAGTTTATCTGATTATTTGAGGTCACATGTGGGCGATATTGGCTACAATTTCTCCCTCCTCTATCAAATAGCATCTAATGTCAATCAATCTTCTTCTACGTACTTAGATGTGTATGAGCCTTTTTCAACAGAGTCACTGGATCGACTAAAAGATTTTTTTACCCAAGTAGCTCTAGAGACTCTTTCGGGCGAGGCGCTTGACTTAGATAAGATAAAACTGGTCTTGTCATTGGTTGAGGCAATCCCAGGCGAAGGGCAGGCAGCTCAGTTCAGCGCTCATGAATCTGTGTATCTAGATGATAGTAACGGCTATGACTTTATAGATTCTTTTCATAGTTGGTTTGAAGCTAAAAAAATATGGATCGAAAGTTGTGAGCTAGCTATGAATTTCAACCATTTGAAAGAGGCTTGTCTTAATGATCAGTCTCTGTGTGCTAGAGTGATATGTACCAGTGAGTACCCGGAAAGTACACAGTTGGATGGTTCTGACTTGTTAATTAATATCCTTGTTAAGGCTCTCCGGGAAAAGAAAATCACATTCAACTTCTCAGACAAAATCGAGGCGATATTGAACACTTTAGTAATTATAGATCGTCTATTACAAACGCAGCCGATTGTGCAAAATACTGAGACTCTTGAGGCCTTTAAGATCGCGCTCAGATTTAAACTAATCAGGCTAAATGCTGCCAGTAAAGCTGATGTAATAGCTGTAGATTCATCACATGACGATCAGCAAGATAACTTAATGGCTTTTGAAGCCAACGGTGATTTACCTGTCTCTGAAGAATCGAGTGAGACAAAACGGGTTTTAACTGATCTAGATGGTGATGTACTAGTTCTAGAGCACGCCCTCCTCAATGGTTTGGCTGGGGCCTGCACTCTCGATCGTGAGCCTGCTAGTAAAGGGAAGAAGCGGGAGCTTTCGCCTAACTTAACAACCTCGATCGGTACAATGATTAGTGTTGGATCAAAGGGATCAGCGCCAGAATTGAGACTGAGGTTAACAAAAACGGTTCCTGGCAATAAGGCAGTTGTCACACCACCTGCCAAGAAGACTAAGCCTAGTCAGCAATATTTCCCGCCAAAATATGAATTTCAGACCCCATACCGCGCTATTGTAGAACAGTTATTCAATGACAGTGATACCTGTGGTCTGGTTGACGCTCTAGAGGCTGCCAGATACAGCAGATCAGGCACATTAAGTGCTTTATTTTTTCATCTGAAGAGCGCGAATATTGTTGTTTCAAAGCCATCGGTTGGTGATATGAGTCAAACGACCAATATTAAGTTTGGCCAGTTGTTTTGGATGAAAATGTTAAATGATATGTTTGACTACAGACAGGTATCTGGTCGTATTAGTCAACATAAATTAGACCAGTACAAGTCTGTGGTTGATCAATTGACTTCAGATACAGATAGAAATAATTCACTAGAAGTTTTGGCTGATTTATTTGACTATGGTCTTATGGCTGCTTGCTATCAAGGTACCGCACTGTCTCAGAAAATTAAACGTCATCTAGGGTGGTGCTTAGTTTCTCAAGAGGCTAGCCTGACAATCGCCCATATTGTTCAAAAAACGAAATTAGCTTGGAATACCTATCTGGGTAGCTCTTCTGCAACACGGTCAATAGGTATCTTTGGTGAGGATACCAGCTTTTGGACTGGGAGTCGTGGTTACGATGATTTTATCAAAAATCAGCTTGGCTTGCAGTTAAAAGAAGTGATACAAATAGTCATGAGTGAGTCTAACCAAAGTTCAGGGCGATCTAGATCTAATGCTCGTCACAATGCTTTACCGAATCTGTTAAAAACGATTTTTTCTCAGGGTGATGGTTACACGCGCTGTCAAGGCGAGTTTCTATCTAAAAGTATGGGGCTCATTATTGCCTGTGGCTCTGTGGATCAGACTAAGTATTCAATCTTGAGGGTGTTGCTCAATAAGTTTGAGAGTGGTTCGGCCTCTCTTTTCAAAGAGAAAACCGTCACTGAGTTCGCAAATATTTTAACTTGTTGGAATGAGATGGTGATCGAGAAAAGACTTAATGCAGCTTTTATATGGCCATATGAGATATTGACAGAATTACCCCTCGTCAATTCTGGCAATGCTAACAATAGAATAGTCATCACTTATTCAGATATAACACAACAAGAGAGGCAGCTGGCAATAGCTCTGCCAGTTAATAAGAGTGCAGCAAAGGCTTCAATAGAGTTGTTGGTTAGAAGAATGAATGACAATCTGGCTTTGTATAATACCACTTGTCCTAAAGTATGGATTAAATTGTCAACGAAGACTCCTGGTGCTAGATTGTTCGATGGTTTGCAAGGTGCTTGCTCTAGCGCAAGTTCCAGCTCTACAGCTATTTCGACCTCGTCTCAACATCACAGTCCTGTCTTGGCCAGTAATAGTAATATCTGGCAGCAGACATTACCAGTACATGCCATTGCTGATCCGGAAAGATCTGATGGCGATGATTCGATGAGTGATCATGGTATGACCATGACCTCAGCTCGTAATGAAGACAGTTAGAATCTTTTTGCACAATGTATTTGCCAATGTCGTTATAATAGTGCATTCATACAGACTTTATATTGCTTAAAGCATTGTATGAGCTGGGGTAGTAAATTGACTAAATATGAGCAAGATTGCATATTAATCATTGATAGTGTCATGATGGATGTGATGTCACCTAGAGAGATGCTGTTGTGGCTGTATAGGTAGTTGACATCGAGTAGAATAAAGCTAATACCCAGATAGCAAATTAAATTTTGATTTAATTTCATGCTCTTTAGCTTGTTTCGATATAATTTCTCTGTGTTAACCAGACGATCTAAATGTTGATGTGCGGCTATAATTTTATTGTCTGAAATAGATGATATCAATGCATAGTGTCTCTTCATCTGTTCTTGACAGGGTGTTATTTGTTGTTTTAAAAGGTGCCATTGACTGTAAGCAAACACCAGAGCCCAGCAGGGTAATAAGTAGAGAATATGAGGGTATATTTTTGTTAGCCCATAGACAGATGTTGCCAGTATAATTATTTGACCCAAAAAAGGCTCTATCTGTATGATCATCTGTATAATGGATTGATTTAATTCATGTAAACTATAAGTCATATCATTGGCTGTATTATTTTGATGAGATGTTGATATAATCCGGTGATAGACGCGTTTATTAAGACTGGGAATGAGATTCTGATAGATGACTTCTCTAACGGTTATGATGCTGTAACCCAGAGTGTAGATAACAAAACAGTTGAGCAGGTATCCCGACATCGGCTGTTGTGAGTCCATGGTGTCGATAATTAATTTGAGCTGATGTGACAGAAAAATACTCTGAAGGCCACTGCTGCCAGATAGTAGATAGATACAAGCGATAGAGTAGCGGTCAGGCTTGATCCATTGATATAGACTCATGCAAAACATGCGCATACTATAAGTTGAATCGCTTGGCGAGCCAATACAGGAAGAAATGTTATGAATCTGTGGACTTGCCAGATGCGTAATATGGGCTTAGAAATCGGATTTCGATACTAAAAGGGATATCCTGCGGCAGCACTTTCATGAGGTGCAGTTTAAGCTTATTGATCAGATCGTTCATGTAATTTTCTTGTCGGTGTTGTTTTTTTGATAACGCCAGTTGGATAAATACATGCGGTGATAAGGTGTCATAGTGGTATGATCGACTACTCAACTGAAGAACAGTATTGTCATGTTCTTTGAGGATAGATTCAGCTCCTGACAAGATCAGATCGGTATCGAGATCTATTTCGACACAGTATTTTAACTCTATATGCTCCATTATGTAGCTAGTATGACAAAATATTTAGTCCAAGTCAAGTTCATCGGTTTGATGGCATGGTGTATTCTTTATGCCGTGTCGTGAGGTTTTTCGATCGAAACAATGGATAGCTATGGTCTATAAATCAAGGGTTGTGATCGGGTTTAGTAACCAAACTTGATTTCCACTGATTGATATCTTATATTGGCACACAGGTAGTGCCAGCAGATGGCTTCACCAATTAAATCAATCAACTAAGGTAAATAATTATGTTGCACAATTCAAGAGTATCTTCTCAATATATCTACACGTTTTTAACAGTCATCCTGTTGGCTTGCTTAAGTGGCTGCGCCAATTCAGGCTCACTAACAATAGCGGAACTGACTCAGGAAGATCTTTCATATTTCGTTCAAAAAGGCTCAACCGATGACAAGGCTATTTTAAGAGAATTAGGCGACCCATCGGACATCTCCTTGACTGGTGATGGTTTGGTCATTTGGACCTATGATTACAGCCGTGTTAGCCCGAGAGCACAGAACTTTATCCCTTAT
>DLBP01000073.1 GCA_002480165.1 Proteobacteria bacterium UBA7821
GTGAATTCAAGTTGTGCACAGAGCCAAGAACATGGATGACATTATCTCCTGGGATATGGTCATGCTTGGGTGCGATGACATAGTCAAATAGATTGGTTTGTAGATAGGGATTCAATATGTGTATGTTTTGACATGATCCGACTATGCGTTTCAGTACCAGTGCTGGAATCACGCTTTTCCGGCCACAAGAAATGATCAACGAGGGTTCTTCATCGACACGGTTGGGCGGAGTGATGGTCCAAGGCTTGATGGGCACCCATGAGGGAGGCAAGTGCTTCCATGGCATGGTTAAGTTTATGGGCTGATGTTGATACTCAAGCCCAAGTGCCTCAGCCAATCCAGTGGCTTGAGACAGCATGCCAGGGGCGTGTTCGCTAATTATCCAAGTGGTTTTTTTCATGAGTGTTGACTATGTCGTTAATGCCGTCTGCCGTACTGAGGCTCAGAGGGCCAATTTTTCCGCAACTACACAACAGCATAATCACCCAACAATACCGCATATTTTATCTCCTATGTCGCTAGGTTAACAGCACTGCGGTTTTGGGTCAATAGCATCCATGGTATCCACTCTGAGTGTTAAGTGCATTTGTGTTGGTAGCGACAGCAGTCGCGTATAAAACAATCACGGCATTTTGGTTTTCGCGCCATACAGATGTATCGGCCATGAAGAATTAGCCAGTGATGGGCGTGGTATAAATACTCAGTTGGAATGGTTGCTAAGAGTTTTTTTTCAACAGCAAGGGGAGTATTTGCTTGGCTTGAGACTAAGCCGATTCGTTTGCTCACTCGATATACGTGTGTGTCTACAGCAATCGTTGGGGCATGGTAGTAGGTGTTTAAGATCACATTGGCTGTTTTTCTCCCAACCCCGGGCAGCTTGATAAGCGATTCATAATGATTGGGCACTTGGCTGTGATGATTGGTGATGAGCTGCTGAGATAGCGCATAGACATTTTTTGCTTTATTTCTGTATAGGCCAAGTGATTGAATGGCTCGTGCGATCTTCTTTTCGCCCAGCTCTACCATCGTTTCGGGTGATTTGGCTAGAGAAAACAGTTGTTGAGTAACGATATTAACCCGTATGTCAGTCGCCTGGGCTGATAAGACGACAGCAATAAGCAGTTCAAATGGTGTGGTGTAATTGAGCTCGGTTGTTGGCGTTGGGTTGTGTTGTTTGAAGCGCTGAAATATTTCGAGGACAATCGATGCTTTCATGATTCATCGCAACACACATTGAGTATGTAGTTTAAACGGGCTTCTTGAGTTTTAGAATAAGATTTTCTCGAAAGTTTTGCCAATTTGTGTTGATCTTTTTTGGTTTTGTTTTTCTCCACTAGTCGACTTTTTTTATTAAGATAACGTGTTTTATTGTCAACCGCTGATGTGGTTGTGGTGGCTGGGACAGCGACCATCTCAATACAGTCAGTTGGGCAGGGTTCGACGCATAGGTTGCAGCCAGTACAGATGTCGGAAATAACGGTGTGTAATTTGCCTTGACTGCCAAAAATCGCATCAACTGGACAAGCCTTGATGCATTTAAGGCATCCAACACAATAGTCATCTTGAATGACGGCGATGTGTTTGGCTGTTGGCTCTGGAGGGCATGGGGAGTTTGTTGGCTTCAGTTGTTCAATCGCGCGATAAGTCCTAGGGCCACCAGGTTGGCATAAATTGGTTGCTTCATCATGATTTGCAATCGCTGAAGCATAGGATAAACAGTCCTTGTAGTGACAAGCCTGGCACTGGGTTTGTGGGAGTAGTGAGTCAATCTGTTCGGTTAACGTTCGATTAGCCATGGTTTGATGCTAAAATAAATACTTGATATCGTGTATATTACCACGTCCACTTAAAAAAATCACCAGTTGATCTTTGTTTTTTATTCGAGAGGCCAATGAGGTGATGAGTAATTTATTCTGTCTCACAATACCAATGATTTGGCAGTGTTTCGGTAAGTTGATGTCGCCAATAGATTGGTTGATTAACGCTGTGTTTTTGACATTGACTTCAGATATTTCTATGGCGCCATTTTGTAGCATATAGACTCTCAGCGTGTCATTTTGTCTGAAAAATTTGAGGATGTGGTTAATTGCGATCTGGTCGGGAGAAACCACGGCACTTAAGTGTTCATGCTGAATGATGTTGGCATAGTCGGGATGCTTGATCATGGTGACCGTTTGCTTTGCTCCAAGTTTTTCTGCTTGAATCGAACTGATCATGTTCACAGCGTCATCATTGGTCATGGCGCAGAATAAGTCTGTGTTGCCAATGTTTTCGTTGATTAGGATTTCTTTATCGGTACAGTCATCGTTAATGACAATGGTATTGGCTAGTGCCTCAGAGAGTTTTCTGCATTCGAATTTGTTCTTCTCGATTAAGGTCACTCGGTAGTTGTCTTCGAGTGACTGTGCTAGATGAGAACCGATCTTGCCGCCACCGGCTATGATGATGTTTTTACTGTTAACCCGCTGCCTACAAAAATAACCTAATAATGTTTGGGTGTTTTCGGTTGGTGTTAATAGGTAGACTTCATCGCCTGCCATTAATCGGGTGGTGTCTTTGATGCTGATGGGTTTTTTGTGTCGAAAAATACTCACTATCTTGAAGGGGATGTCCTGTATCAAGTACAATAATTCATCTATTTTTTTACCAAATACCGCGGATTTTTTTTCGGTTTCAACGAGGATTAACTTACCTGCGCCATTACCAAAGTCGTGGCATTCTTTAGTGCCAGGGAATTTGATTAGGTTTAATAATTCCTGTGTGATGAGCTCTTCGGTGTTGATAAAGACATCTATCGGCAAATTGTCGTTATTAAATAGTTCTTCTCTGATGAGATAGTGGGGTGAGCTAATTTTCGCTATTTTTACTTTGATGTTAAAAAGACTGTAGCCAATTTGGCAGGCAATCATATTGATTTCGTCGCTGCCAGTTACTGCAATGAGTACATCAGCTTGGTCGCAGCCGGCTTCTCTTAGGATATTGGGGTAAGAGGGGTTGCCAAAATGGGTCTTGATGTCTATTTTTTCTCTGAGTTGTTTGAGTTCATCATAGTTGTGGTCAATCACAGTGACGTCATTTGATTCACTACTAAGCTTATGCGCTAGCGTGCTTCCAATACTGTTACTGCCTAATATTACAACGATCAAGATGTTCTGCCTCGGTCTTTAACCTGTCTATAGGCCGTTTGTCAGAATTTGTCAAGTTGATGATTCGAATGGGTCCAAAGGTTGGTGGGTCGTGTGGCAAGTAACCAGATCGACAATCTGTGTTGTTTAGATTGAGGCCTGTGGTCTGTTGATTGCCTGATTGCACGCCATGAGTTGGTGGCTATGCGATGGTGCTGTGTTCCAAAGGTTTGGTCGTGTTGCTAGAGAGGGGGTGTTTGCTTGGTGGTCTTCGTAATAATTGTCGCCAGTTATTTTTTCGTAAGTGATTGCCCGACAGCGTTGAAGCATTGGTGTTTCAGGTCTTGCTTCATAAGCGAGATAGCTCGTTTCAATGTGTGGGTATTGCTTACTGATATAGCTTAGAACGATGGGGCCGTATATGGTACCCATTGACTGTGTGACGATTTTTAATTTTATTTTACCACCAATAGGGTTCATCGATTTTAAGCAGTTATTGTTGATGAAATTAATTAGGCGTCTGGTCTTTGTTTCAATATCGAAGAACAAATAATATTGTGACATGTGTGATTGCTGTGGGCTATTGGTATTTAGGCCGGGCACAATCAGCACATAATCGTTATTTTTCTGATCGCAGAGGAGTCTAAAGTCATCAGCGGGGTTAACAAATAGCGTTATTAGTTGTTTTAGGATCGGGTGATACTGACGGTTAAACCCTTGATCTCTATTGTGTGCGATTTGCGTAAAGCGTTCAGGAAGGTTGTTCCCAGGATCGGTTGCATCGAAAGCCACATCGATGGCTTTGGCGTAATCTTCGATATCGCTTATTTCGTGCTCCGATACCGCTTGGCGAATATTGGGTTTGTCTAGCCCAAGCATTTCCGAAATAAGAGCGGCTAGTCCTGAATAAATGAACTCTGAGCCAGTGATAATTTGCATGGTGTAAATGAAGTTGGTGTGCATCAACAAGGGGCTGTATGATGTCATCAAAGCCAGCGCTATGTAGAAGCCCCAAGAGTAGTATAGGCTAATGATCGCATAGGGTATGCTGCCCAGAGTTATCAGGCCTAGGGCAGTTTGTTTCGGATGCTCATGGTAGCGTATCCCTTCTGCTAGGCTGATTGTTGGGCCGTCGACCCATTGCACTGTTCTAGGGTTTCTGCTGACATTACTTGCACGGTGAGGTCCCCAGATCTGTAAATCAATAGCGGCTTTTTTGAGTCCTTTTCGATTGAGTACAGCGGCGAGTGTGTAGAGGATCAGTAGGCCAATTGCTTTCCGTTCGAGCATGTGTGTCCTTTTTATCTAAATGGCAATAATCATAACCATGTTTCATGGGATATGTCAATCCATTGTTCCCCCATTGCGTGCTTGCGTGGGCTACGTTATTGTTATGGCAGTGGATCCCTGTCAATATACGCCATGCTGTGTTTGCTATTGATCGTATCGTTGGTGTTGTCTCGTTGTATAATAGAGGCTAAGCAGTTGCTTGATGAAGTCATGGCCTATCAGTCAATCACAATTAATTTGTTGCTAAATCACTCGTTATTGCCTGCTTTGTACAGTATGGCGCATTGGTCTTATGACTGTGGCCAAGTCGCTATTATTTGGTACGCTAATCGGCAGGTCATACAGCTGCGGTGTTTAAGCGATGAGACCCGAGTTCCTATATCGCTATGGACGGATGATGCTTATCAGTCTCGGGGTGGCTTACAGTCACTGTATTACCAAAAGCTTGGGCATAACAAAGTGGAAATGCTATCCGGTGTGTCGTTAAAAAGTGTTGATCAATTACGCGAGGGACAATGCGATTTTGTCTGGGAATACTGCTCGCCTATCTCTATCAGCCAGGTTGCCTGCGCTCGAGTCCCCGAGCCAGGTTATTGTTTGGGTGACAAGTTGTGTTGGGTCAGTCGATATCAGAGCGATTGCTCAGTGAAGTGACGGTATTGTCTACATGAGGCTGTCTCCCTCATATTGGTGCTATGTGGATTAATTGGTTGATGTTGTTGGCGCTCTGGCAATTTTTTTGTCGCCTAGAAAAAGTATTTGAGTCGATTAGATGGGTAGATGGCTGGCTGCAGTATTTGTGTGCAATAAGTTAGAGATTGAGCTTGAGATTGTGTCGGGGATGTGTTATTTTTATCGATTAGTATAGCAAGTCATGCGCTGGAGTTCAGGTGTTTGGGGGTGTCAAGTTGCAATGAGTGACTGATTCCAACCACTGCTGGTGCAAGTGTTAACCAAGGAGAAATTGAACATGTCAAAAATATCACAACTATTTGAGAACAAAGTCCATCTGGGCCACAGAACCAGTATTGGTAGCCCTGATATGGAACCCTACATATTTGGTGTTAGAGGTAACATACACATCATCGATTTACAGGAAACAATCAAAAAGCTCGATGAGGCGCTATTGGCCATTCGCCAAGTCACCCTCAATGAAGGCAAGGTTGTCTTTGTTGGAACCAAATATCTGGCACAAAACATTGTTGTTGAACAAGCAAAACGTTGTCAGATGTACTACGTCAACTATCGCTGGTTGGGCGGTATGCTGACCAACCACAAAACGATTCGCCAGTCAGTCAAAAAGCTGATTCAGTTAGAAAGCGCTTATGAGAAAACAAAATTCGAATACATGGTCAAAAAAGAGCGACTCAAGGTACTTCGAGAAATGACCCGTCTAGAGGATAATTTCTCTGGCGTCAAAACCATGAAAGGATTGCCTGACCTGTTGGTCGTGATCGATGTGGGTTACGAGAGTATTGCTGTGCAGGAAGCCAAGAAGCTTGGTATTCCAGTCATTGGTCTAGTTGATACTAACAACACGCCAAGTCACGTTACCTATCCCATCCCTGCTAACGATGATGCATCGCAGTCAATTGAGTATTTCTGTAAAGTTTTTGCTGATGAGATTCTAATGGCTCAATCTGAAGTCGCTGCTCGTAAGAAGAGTATGTCTGACAAAAAACCATCGGTTACCTATCGCGAAGCCAGTGCAGAAGAGGCAAGCGCGGTACCGGCTGAATCACCTAAGGCCGTGCTAAAGCAGAGCAGTGCCAGTAAAGATAGTAAGACAGTAGTTGCTAAGTCGCCTAAGGCGCCAAAGAAACCTGCTGCTGCAAGTAAATCGGATGACTGAGATCAGTCTGGGTCACATTAACATTCAATGACGACAAATAGGAGAGTAAAATGGCTGTAACAAAAGAACTGGTTCAAGAACTTCGAGCAAGAACCAATGCTGGTATCCTCAAGTGTAAAAAAGTTCTAGTCGAAACCGAAGGCGATATTGAAGCCGCTGTCAAGAAACTCCGCGCTGCTGGTATCGCGCAGGCCGATAAGAAAATCACCAGAGTAACCGAAGAAGGTCGCGTGTTTTGTTCTGTGTCAGAAGACGGGCTTTATGGCTTTATCTGCGTGCTCAATTGTGAGACAGATTTTGTGGCAGACGGTGATAAGTTTCGACAATTCTCAGAAGCTGTTTCAGCAGCTGTGATGACTCACCAGATTCTATCTGCCGATGAGCTGGATCAACTCAAGCTTGATGATGGCAGCACCTTCGACGAAACGCGCAAGCTGATGATCTCAACATTGGGTGAGAACATACAAGTGGGCCGTTTTGTTGCGCGCAAAGTAGACAGTGGTTACCTCAGTATTTACGCACACCATGACAAAAAGCGTGCTGTTCTCGTACACTTTTCTGGTACCGAAGGGCAGGCCGTTGCGCGTGATGTCGCGATGCATATCTGTGTGTCAAAGCCTTCTGTGATTAGCCCGGCAGACTTGAAGGATGCCGACATGCAGAATCAGCTTGACATATTTCAGTCACAAGTCGACAAAATGAATAAGCCAGAACAGATTGCTCAAAAGATCATGTCAGGTAAGATTGATAAGTACAAAAATGACAATTCCTTATTAGGGCAAGCGTTTGTGAAAAACCCCGATGTGAGTGTTGGCCAGTTACTGCGCGATAACAATGCTCAAGTGGATGGGTTTATGTATGTCGTGATGGGTGAAGAGCCAATTATCAGATAGCCACAGCAGGAGTTCACCATGAAGAGAGTTTTAATTAAACTAAGTGGTGAGGCCTTGCAAGGCCCTGATGTGAGTGAGCATTATATTGATCCTGACTTTGCGACATCGATTGTCTCACAATTGGTTCAATTACAGCGTGCTGGCATTGAGGTTGTTGTTGTCGTTGGCGGTGGTAATATCTGCCGCGGTCGAGCGTTGATGCGAGATGGGTTCTCAAAACTAGCGTCTGACAATATCGGTATGCTTGCTACCATGATGAATGCTATTTTTATGCAGGATTTAATCGCAAAAAACGCTGCCCCTGCTCGGGCTATGTCAGCGCTGCCCATGGGTGGATTGATTGAAGCTTACACACCCAGCCGTGCCAACGAATGTCTTGCCTCAGGCGAATTGCTAGTCCTCGGTGGTGGCGTTGGTAACCCAATATTCACGACCGATACGGCTGCTTGTTTGAGGGCAATTGAGTTGAATGCAGACTGTGTTGTCAAGTGCACTATGGTTGATGGTGTTTATGATTCAGATCCGAAACATAACCCAAAGGCCAAGAAGATAGCAAACCCAACTTATCAAGAGGTGATTGAGCTGGGTTTGGCCGTCATGGATGCAAGCGCATTCGTTTTAGCAAGTGAGCATGAAGTCCCGATTTATGTTTGTGATATCTTTAGTCACAATGTTCTGGTTGATTTAATTTTGAATCAACGAGAGTTGGGCTCTTTAATTGGTAAGGAAAAGATCAGATGATAGATGAAATTAAGTCAGCTGAGTCGCGTATGGCTAGCTCCGTTGATAACTTTAAAGCAGAGCTTTCAAAACTCAGAAGTGGAAGAGCTCACCCAAGTATTATTGAACATTTACGTGTTGAGTATTATGGCGATACCGTGCCTTTATCTCAGGTTGCTTCTATTACAGTCGACGATGCAAGAACACTGGCATTGTCAGTTTGGGATAAATCCGCACTGTCCGCAGTTGAAAAAGCTATTTTATCATCTGATCTAGGCCTCAATCCAGTGGTAGCGGGCACGAGTATAAAAATCCCTTTGCCTCCACTAACCCAGGAACGCAGAGCTGAGCTTGTCAAAGTGTCAAAACAAGTTGCGGAGTCTGCACGCGTCGCAATTAGGAATATTCGTCGTGAGTTCAATAACAATTTCCGTCAACAGGCAAAAGAGAAGTTAATCACAGAGGATGACGAAAGACAATTGTCACAACGACTTCAGAAACTGACAGATGAGCAGATTCGACAGATTGAAGCCTTGTTAGAGACGAAGGAAAAAGAGTTAATGGATTTCTAGATGACCGATATGCATGTGGCAGTCATCATGGATGGCAATCGACGCTGGGCTAGAAATAAGTCATTACCAGTCTCATTGGGTCACAAAAAA